>CAJCHQ010000318.1 GCA_903970295.1 Bryobacterales bacterium | reverse complement strand
TTGCTTCGATACAGCGTTTTTCAGAACAACTGGCAAAGTCTTTGGAGCGCCAGCTACTGCCCGATCCACCGGACTCTCTATCAGCCAAAGCAAAGCTTCTAGACCTCGTACTATTGAGCTATCTGGGGCAGCATCCTGAGGAGGGACCATTGCTCTTGAGTTCACTTTTTGAAAGAGTGGACCCAGATATTGTCGTCCGCTTTCTTTCAGATTCCTCATCCCTCCTCGACGACGCCGCTATATTTTCAGCCATGCCTAAAAAGTTAGAACTCGGTCAAATAATGGCTAGAAAATGTCTATGACGAAAGAGGAGAATTGGCTCAGTCTGCACAGACGATTGGCAACAATCACAACTGCCCTGGCGATCGCACCGCTTTTATTTCTTTGCCAAGACGTGACTGGGCAAGCTCTCTTTTTCATACTCAACGTTTTGCTTTTCGGAGTTTGTCACGGTGCTCTCGATCATCTTCAGTGCCCACCTGATAAGAATGGCGGGGTTAGTGGCTTTCGTTTAATCGCTTTTGGTGGCATCTATTTAGCTCTAGCTGGGCTTATTCTATACGTGTGGTTGCATGATCCGGGTCCAATGCTGGTTAGCTTTCTTTCTGTGAGCTGTCTCCATTTCGCTCTAGACGAAGATAAGATTCTGCCTTTTGCCCACAGGCTGGTATGCGGTTTCCTGCCTGTGCTTGCACCTTGCTTCCTGCACGTTCAGGAGGTCAGTCAGCTGTTTTCTTTTTTGATTGGTTCGCAAACACCATTTTCATCTGAACTAGTTTCATCATTACGAATACTGGGCTTTATCATTTGCGGACTGGCTACTGCCTTTTGGCTTGTGGACGTGATCTCCAGTATTGAGAAACGCAGCCTGAAGGCATTTATTGACTGCCTACCGGAAGCGCTTATCCTCATGTCGTGCATAATTCTGCCCCCCTTGCTCTCTTTCACAATTTACTTTTGCTGGTGGCACTCGCTGCGCCAGTGCATAAAACTGGTGGCCAGGTTTAAAACTGACACCTTTCTGACTGGCTTGCTTAGATTTCTCAAAGCAGCGGCACCTCTGACAGTCGGTAGCTGGTTTTTCGCCGCGACCATCTACTTACTTGTCTCTAGATGCAGTATTGGCGAAAACTTGCAAGAGGAAATCAGAACCATCTTTTATTTACTGAGCGCCCTGACAGTACCTCATATGCTTCTAGCCCTTGTGAGAACGCGAGATGAGCAGTTGATTTTTGCCAATTGAAAAAATTCTGTCATGCACTGGGCAGCAAGCGTGGTTCGTTTGACCGGCAGATTTCGGCGCATTGATATAGGTTCAGTTAATAGTCTTTGCGGAATCCGCTTTCGAATTTTTTCTTTCCGTCAGGCCCAGTTTTTATAGCCAAGTCTGGCTCACGTGGCAGGAGCTTGTCTTGCAGTCGGCGGATCAATGGCATCGCCGGAATAATTGAAAAAAGTATCACGAACATCAGCGTGAACAAAAGCGTAGACCAATTGATTCCCGGCTCGAGGCAACAATTTCCAGGGTTGTGAGCATCTGCAAAGACAGTGACTGTGCTGCCCCGGGGATAACGCAAAACCGTCGACTGAGATTGCAGGTCGCCGTTTAGGAAGGTTACAGCACCGTTGAAAGGTGGCTGCAAATTAGAACTTTCCAGCTTTTGACCGCTGATCTCGAAAGAATAGTGAACGTCCGGATAATAAACCCATCTATCGTGCACTCCATTGTGTTCCTGGCGGCTCTCAACTTTGGAGCTCAAAACTTCTCCGTGACAGCTATTCCATTGATAGGAGGCCAATCCGTTAAAGATCAAACAAAGCGAATAACCAAACACTACAAGAGCCACGAAGCCGAATGCCGCTTCGAATAGCCCACTCGGCGCACCGGCTCCGGGGGGTGGCACTTCTGTCGGATAGCCAAAAGTGGAATCGTTGCTGTTCATAAAATTGGCGTTAATGCCTCATTACTGGTTTCAATATCACGAGTTTAGATGTGATGACATCCATCACATCACGGATTTCCACGACAAAGCAGCAGCCATAAGCTTAGTTTTGGTTTTGCCTTGTCCTAACCCCGTCTACTTAGTGGCAACTCTGTAAAGGCAGGCGCCCATCGCCAGAAAGAACAGCGCCCCGAGAATCTGATAGCCTCCTTCTCCCAGGGCCTGGGTCAAAGCATGTTCCTGGCTGATTTTTTGCAAGGCGTTGTAGATCGGTTCCGGAATCGACAGCAATGCCACGATTACTCCGGCGAGAGCACCACCAGCCACGAGGCCGGTGGCGAACAAACTACCACTGCCTAAATCATTATCTTCAGCCGACTGGCCCCGCTTTTTCGCCCCTAGATCAACTAGCTTTTTCAGCACACCGCCGGCGAAAATCGGCAGTGTAGTCGACAAAGGAAGATAGGCACCGACGGCGAAATTCAACGCGTTGACGCCGCATAACTCCATAGTCGTGGCAAGAAAGACGCCGACAAGAACAAAATTCCAGTCGAGATTGAACGAGAGCATGCCTTTGATCAGGGTGGCCATGAGCGTGCCTTGCGGCGCGGGAAATTTGTCGCTGCCGATAGCGTGGACAATACCCTTGGCGATCATATCTGGTGATGGATGGTCGAGCATTTTCACCGTTAAGCCGATCACAATTGACGAAACGACGGCGCCTATAAACAGGCTGAGTTGCTGCGCACGGGGGGTAGCGCCGACGATGTATCCGGTTTTCAAATCCTGGGAGGTGGCACCGCCGTTGGCGGCAGCGATACAAACGATGCTGCCGACGACGAGCACCATCGGTTCGTAAAAGTGACCGGTCAAATGAAAAGCAATGAAGACCAGGGACGTAGCCATTAGTGTAGCGATCGTCATGCCCGAAATCGGGTTCGAGCTGGAGCCGATGATGCCGACAATGCGACTCGAAACTGTGACGAAGAAAAAACCGAAGACGACGACCAGAATGCCGATCAAGAGTTTTTGCAGAATCGATTCGCCGGGAATGATGGGCAAGACGGTGATTAGAAGCATGAGAGCGAGCGAACCAAACAAGACGACTTTGACCGACAGATCGTTTTCAGTGCGCACCGTACTCGTGCCTGCGGATTGATCTTTGAATGAGCCCAGGCTGTCACGGAAGGAAGAAATGATCGTGGGAATGGTTTTGATCAGAGTCATGAAGCCGCCGGCAGCGACGGCTCCGGCTCCGATCTGGCGAATGTATG
>CAJCHQ010000317.1 GCA_903970295.1 Bryobacterales bacterium | reverse complement strand
CGAACGACTTTCAATAGATTGTGCGCAGCACAGACCAGCGACCACTCACCGCCAACCTTTTTTAGACCGCGAAATGAGAAGCGACGGAACTCCAGGCTCGCCTCTTTGATTTGTCCGAACGCTGGTTCGACGATTGCTTTACGTTGTGCATATGCTGCCTTCCCCGCCTTGGTAGAAAGTTTTCTTCGCATCAAATCTGCTTCGGAGATGTCGCGAGGAATACGCCCCCTCGGCGGCGCACCTGAGTTTGATCCGCGCGCAAGTCGGCCTGGTGAAATGAGCCATTCGGTTGTTACGTACTGTTGTTTAAGCGATTCAGCTACCGCCTCGCTGAAGTAGCCGGCATCTGCCAATCCTCGATCTGGCAGAACTCCCACCTCTTTAACGGCGCGCTCCACCAGAGGTTCAAGTTGCTGCTTGTCGTTGCCGGCTTGCGTGACATACGCTGCCACGATGATCTGATTGCTCTTATCCACGGCGGCTTGTGCGTTGTAGCACTGATCGAAACCGGCACCCTTCTTCATTATCCTTGATTCCGGATCGGTAAAGTTCCGCTGGTCTTTTCCTTTCGGGAGTTCTCCGTTCTGCTCAATGTGTTGATCTTCAAGCGCAAACTTTTGCTCTTGGAGGTTGGCAAAACGTTCGCGCTTGAATTCGATGTCACGTTCTATCTCTTCTTTGCGCCGGACTTTAGCTGTTCGCCGTTCTATTTTTAGGTCCTCGATTTCTGCGTGGAGCTGTTCCACTCTCTCGCACATACGCTCGTAGCTCATCGCTTTGTGTTTGGAGGCGTTCGCGAGGATCTTCGTGCCATCGAAAGCGACATCTTGCATCTGGACCAATTCATCTTTCATCGCTATCGACACTGACTGCGACAATAGCCGCGCCAAAGTCTCTGTGTGCTCTGCGCGAAACTTGGTTAGGGTGCTAAAACTTGGTGTCAACCCACCAGTCAGGAACCGGAAGTCGATCCGCTCGACACACGCCTTTGCGATTTTCCGACTGGAGTTTAGCCTGAACATGTAGCCATACAGAACTATCTTCAATAACATCACCGGATCGTAGCTCGGACGTCCATGCTTCACGGCATCGTGGGGATTCGCTCTGAACTGAGAGAGGTCTAATTCCTTCTCGACCATCTCATTAAACAATCGGACTGAATGATCCGCTGGTAGCCAAACTCCCGGCTCGCTGGGGACCAGGCACAATTGATTGGCATTGGCAGGCATTATTCTACTCATGCGGCACCCCCAGCCGATTGCGGACCGCGTACAAATCTGCTAGTGTTTTGCATCAGAAAAACTCTTCTCTCCTTTGATCTTTAGTGTCGCAACCAAATGATCGCTCTGAGAAAAGAGTTTTTCAACCTATTGACACCGTATTTGATATCATCCTTCAGAATCTGTACGCTTAACAGTTGCCCAGTTCTGTTAAGCCTGACTGGTTGCTAGTTTCAGGACGCGACGGACTTTTAGATCAAGCTCCTAATAGGGAAGTTCATGATCGCCGTTGGCTCGATTGCCGTGCCAAGAAATGCTCTCGTACACGGTCCCGAAATTACCCAGTTAGTTCTGGAAAATCAGAAAATAATGATCGGTAAAGATCATTATCTAAACGCTAGAGACATGGAGCATCAATTGCAATGGTGGGCAAATGTTCTACGAATGAGGACAAAGCGAATGACTGGAGACCTTCACGAAGCTTCAGGCAAGACTTCTGA
>CAJCHQ010000316.1 GCA_903970295.1 Bryobacterales bacterium | reverse complement strand
AACATATATGAGAGTAAAGCTGGCAGGAGATTTAATCCCGGCGCTCGTAATTCACGCAGAGTTCGGCGGTTCCTGCAATTGACCAGGCTTCGCGATTCTACATAATTGAACCACTTTGGCTCAGCGTTGGCAGGCACCCCGGCTACATGGCAGACAGTTCGCACATTTACAGCTCAGATGAAAGCAGTTCGAGCAATTGGCGCGGCGTTCCTGCAGAGAGCGGCCAGGTTAACTCGCTTTGGCCGGCGCCAATTATCCAACCTGAATTGCATGACACAAAGCGGGGAGAGACAATACCCCAGCTAGCGAGAGGGCAAATCGGCCCGTCTGCTTCTGCAGACGAATTGAAAAACTATATCGCCAAGACTTACGCCGTCAATCATCTCAAACCCAACTCGAAACTAAAGCAAGACAGTCAAATTATGCTGCCGGGTCGCACCGCTGATGGTGGCTTGGTGTTGATTCAGCCATCCGGCGATACCGAAACTTTCTACCCTGGGCACGTGCTTGTCGACAATAGCGACAAGTCAACGATTCTGATTACTCACACAGCTAATGCCAACGAGCTCTTCGAACATCACACCGGTCCAAAGATCGAAGACAACTTTAATGACATCGGCTACGAAAGCAAGGCACAACATGTGTTCACGCCCGCCGGAGAGAATCGACCTTTAGAGTATATGAAAGACGGGGATGTAGCCCGGGAAAGAAATCACCTGGACAAACTAGCAGCAGACACGATTAGAGGACGACACGCGCTCGAGACATTCAGATTCAACATGGCTGTTCTGGAAGATCGGGCCAAAGATTGGGGTATAACCGACGAGCTAGTAATCGACACATACAAGCGCGTAGCGAAGCTTCTCGAGCCTCAATCTAACGCGCTTTTGAATGATTCTACACGCACACATCTCGCCCAACAAATAATCTCTTTTGCGGCGAGGTCACGAACAGACCAGGGTAATCACAACACGTGTGCTGAAGCCAGCCTGCAAAATCGCACATTTGCCATGTATCCCGCGGACGCCGCGCGTCTGATTACCGACATTGCCTCAACCGGCACTTACGTTTCGGCAGAGGGCGTGAGAGTAAATTTGATGCCAGTTCCGCACGATCAATCCAAGGAAAACCCAACACCAGATAATCACCGCGACTTTGCCAGCGAAATCTTTCAAGTGGTGGCAGTAAATATTCACTTTGCCATAAAGAACAAGGCCAATCAAGCAAAAAAGGGAAAGCTCGAAGACTCAACTGTCTATGAGCAACGAGAGCCGACTGGCGGGTCTGATACGGGCGAGAGGTTGGTCGAAACAAAAACAGATTCTCAGGGTGTCAAAACCAGCCAGGAGCTCCTTCTTCATGAGCCGGGTTTGACCGACGACGACCTGGTCAATGTCAGCTGGAGCATCACCGGCAAACACGAAGACATGGTCGTACTGGCACACACCGATCCATATTGGGACAAAAACGGCACAACCAAATTGGTCAAAACATTCAGTAACGAAGTTGAATTAGCAAACGATCTCAGGCAGCTCAATGCCGGTCACAAGAAGTCTGTAGCCATTCTCCGAGTAGACGCCATGGACGAACCCTTTTGGCAAGAATTCGGGTGTTCGCCTGAAAAAAAGACGATTGCCCCGCATAGCATTGCCGTGCAAGTTGGAGATGACAATCGGATCATTACCGATAACCATTGGGGCCAGGCAAACCGCCACGATCTCAACGCACCACTGGCAGTGCACCAACTCTACGAGTTATCGTTGCGCGCAAATTCGCCTGAACTTGTCGATGCCCTAAAGTCCGACGTACTTTCGAATGAAGCTTTAGGTAAAGCTACGGCGGCCACTCGAACAGCCATGGCAATGGATATCCTCAGGCACGAACAGGAAGCCCAGTTGCTTCCAGCCGGGACTTTTACCGACAGCCTGGAACAAATCATTGATGCTAATTTTGTCACAAATGCAGGCACCAAACCGTTCGACGAAACCAGTCGTGGCATCTACGGTTGCATCGTCAAGAATGTCTCGGCCGCTGAGCGACTGGAATTGAAAAGCCACGAAAACAAAATTGGCATGCTGACAGACTCCGATTTCGATCAACTGTTCGTCAACGAACAGATCGCCATAAGCGAGCGCCAGCTTTTTTCTCTACCCGACCTCGGCACGTCCAGCGATAACGACCGGACAAAAACAATGATGGCGGCGATTCTGCACAGCTTGCCGCCGGAGCGCCAGCAAAAAATCGAGACCGAACTGGCGGCTCGACAACCACTCTGGTTAATGCCGAAGTCACCACCATCCCTATCGCCGTCAACATCGCCATTCCAGCTGAAGCCTTTGCATCAGTTTATGCTGCCGTCGTTGCAGCAACTACCGATTTTTCTGCCAAAATCGATAGCCCCACAATGAAAATGAGCCGCAGTGATGCGACTCATCTTCCTCCGCCGTGCCTTCTTCGGCAGAACTTTTGCTTTCGGCCCGCCAGGACCAACTTCACCTATGCTAATCGAATAATGATGCGATTGCGGCCGGACCTAGCCTGAGAACGACCCAGGAAAAACCCGGGAAACCTTCGGACTTGAACTACCGACGCAGAGGGACCAAAAAAGTGCATGGGAACGAGATAATGTCAGGATAATTTCTGACAAGTTGATGCCAGCTGGAATGCTTTTGTCAGACTGGAGCTCAAAGAATATCGGTTGAGCAATCGAACGAACTGAGCCAACGAAAGTCACGACTGTTGGAAAAACCCACAATCTTTTCCCACAGCCAGGTTCGAAACCCGGCTACTTGGCGTTCAAAAACTCCCTGCTAGTTGGGCGGTCAGCAGCTACGTGCTTACTTATTCGCCTTTTCTACGGTCTTCTGGGCGCGATTTTCCATGTATTGAACCAGAGGCTTAATCTCTCTGGGAGCATGCCCGGGCGACCACTTGAAATGCTTCGTCGAGCCGCTCTGAGTAACAGTCAATTCATAAGTGCCCTTGCCATCGACAACTTGAAAATCGGAGTCTTTATCTGACATGACTTTGCTGTCAGTGACTATGTCGTTTACCTTGACTAGATCGTCGTAGGCCATATCTTTACTATGAATAGAGCCTTCTTTGCGGACAATCTCGACCTTGGGGTCGTTACCTGACACATACTTGAAATCAATATCCAGATCGAGGTCAGCAGCCCTAACCGTGGTAACGCTTGCGAAGAAAATCGACAATGCAACAAGAATTTTTTTGGTGTTCATACGAATCCCCTGCGCCTCTCAAAACTCTGCCAACTCTGGAATTATTCCACACCTTTGCTGAGCAGTCTCCCATAATTTCAAAGAGCGCCTTACCAAAGTATATGATTGTAGCGCACCAGCTTGACATGCGCCACCGCATACGGTGCAAATCCGAGAGATCAAGATGCTGCCTCCGGATTCTCACTCGGACACAGGCGTCAACAGCCACTGTGCTAAGATCTGAGCGCCTTTAGGCACGGCGACAATTACTAAAATGGAATAAAAAATATGTTGCGGGAATATCATAAGTGGCACAGCCCTGCGCTCAATCGCGAGATGGAGCTTCTTGTATTCGGACACGCCGGCGCCAGGGTCGTAGTCTTTCCGACATCGATGGGTCGCTTTTTCGACTGGGAATCACGGGGCCTGGTTCAGGCTCTGGGTCGGCATCTAGAAAACGGCTGGGTTCAACTCTACTGCGTTGACAGCGTCGATTCTGAGAGTTGGTACAACAAAAGTGCTCACCCTCATGACCGCGCCGTCCGGCATTTGCAATTCCATGACTACATCGTTCAAGAAGTTTTGCCGTTCAGCAAATCGAAAAATAGCAACGATTACCTGATGTCAATTGGAGCCAGTTTCGGCGGCTATCACGCGATCAGTATCGGCGTGCGGTATCCGGAATTGTTCAAAAGAACAATTAGCATGAGTGGTCTTCAAGACGTGTCCCGCTGGGTGAACGGAGCCTACGATGCCGAAATTCACGGTTGCAACCCGATCGAGTATGTGCGCATCCTCAATGACGATCAGAAACTCGAACAGATCAAACGCCAGGACATCATCATCGCCATCGGCCAAGACGATCCCTGTTTTCCACAAAACCAACAGTACTCAGATGTTCTGTGGCAGCGCGGCATCTGGCACGCCTTCCGGGTTTGGGGCGGCAACGCTCACGATTGGCCATTCTGGCAGGACATGATCCTTAACTACATCGGCGGCGTCGACAGCAAAGACTAAGCCTGTGCACTGCCTTGTGTTTCCTAAAAATTTTCTAGTATTTGTCGATTTGCCGATGAATAGCATATTTTAGGCGGCGTTGGGAGTAAGATTGGCACGGAGTCAGATACGCACCTTATATACACAGAGATCATCACCAATGAAAGTAGCTTTGCTGGTGGGGCGCGAACGTTCGTTCCCTGATGCGTTTATCGATTACGTTAACAAATCGGATTACAATTTCAAGGCGGAAATGCTCAAAGTCGGCGCCTTCAAAGCCGATGAGTTGTGCCAGTATCGCGTCATCATCGACCGCATCTCGCATGAAATTCCCTTCTATCGCTCCTTTTTGAAAACTGCCACCCTCTCGGGCACCGTGGTGATCAACAACCCATTCTGGTGGTCCGCTGACGACAAATATTTCGGCACAGCTCTTGTGGAGCGTCTTGGCATAGCAATTCCAAAGACCGTGCTATTGCCGCAACGAAGCTACAAAGAAGATGTCAGCGACGAATCTTTGCGCAATTTGGAATATCCTCTGGATTGGGATGGCATTCTCGAATACGTCGGGCTGCCAGCAATCATGAAGCCATACGACGGTGGCGGCTGGAAAAACGTCTACAAAATTCATTCGCGCGAAGAACTGCTCCAGCGCTTCAACGAGTCGGGCACGACTTGCATGATGCTGCAAGAATTCATCACCTTCGATCGCTATGTGCGCTGCTATACGATCGGTCGCAAAGAAGTGCGGATCATGCCTTATGACCCTTCGAAACCGTATCTGTGCAATCAATACTTCGACGACGAAAACTACCTGGGCAAAGAACTGCGCGAGCGCGTGATCAAAGACTCGTTGACTCTTAATGAAGCTCTTGGCTATGACATGAACACAGCCGAGTTTGCCATCAGAGACGGCATTCCTTATGCCATCGATTTCACCAATCCCGCACCAGACGCCGGTCGCGAATCAGTCGGTGAGATCAATTTCCAGTGGTTCATCGAATCGGTCGCCGAGCTTTGTCAAAAGTATTGCGCCGGAGACAAGCCACCGCAAAAACAATTGCGCTGGTCGGAGTTTCTCAACCCCAAAGCCCTGGCACTCAAATAGGATCCAGCTCATGGCCAATCTCAGCACCGAAGTGCAGAACCTGAGTACAGAAGCAATCGGTAAGTATCACGGGCTGCTGCAATCGTCGCCCGATCTGATCAAGCGGTCGCAGCAGCAACTGACTGACAAACTCAAAGCCAAAGACTTTGTTTTTGGCGGTCGCCCACTGTGCCCTTATCTGCGCCCGCATTTCGTGGAGCGCAAACAATTCGATCGCATCACTTCAATTTGCCAGACCTTCTGGGGTTCGGTTTTGAAAGTAGGCGATCTGGCGATTCAGAGCCGCGAATTGCAAGACTATCTCGGAGTGACTGAGATCGAGCGCGAGCTGATTGCGATCGATCCCAAGTTTTCGGGCGTATCGAGATTGTCCCGCCTGGATTCATTTCTCACTGAAAATGCTTATCAATTCGTCGAATTGAATGCCGAAACACCAGCCGGAGTGGCATATGCAGACGTCGCCTCGGAGATTTTCACCGAGATCGATGTGATGAAAGAATTCACTCGGGAATACCGCGTATCGCAATTGACCGGGCGACCAGAGCTGCTCAAAGTGTTACTGGCTGCCTGGAAAGAATTCTCTGGTGGCGCAAAAAAACCACAGATCGGCATCATCGATTACAAGGGTCTGCCCACTCAACGCGAATTCGAGCTGTGCAAAGAGTATTTCGAAAAGCAAGGTTATCGCACAGTGATTGCTGATCCTCGCGAACTCGAATTCACCAATGGCCGACTGCGTTCAGGCGATTTCGAAATCGATATTGTTTACAAGCGAGTACTGGTCAACGAATACCTCGAAAAAGCCGACGAATGCAAGAGCTTCTTCAATGCCTATAAAGCCGGCGCCATCTGCATGGTCAATTCTTTCCGCGGTAAATTGGTGCACAAGAAACTTTTGTTTGGCGTTCTCACTGACGAGAAATTCGAGCATTATTTTTCACGCGAAGAGAAAGAACTGATCGAACGCACTGTGCCCTGGACCAGACGCCTGGAAGAAAGGCATACGCAAATCGATGGCAAAGACATCGATCTAGTGGATTTCGTCAGACGCAACAATGACAAATTGGTGCTGAAACCGAATGACGATTACGGCGGACACGGTATTTTCATCGGATGGAATTGCTCGGAAAGCGAGTGGGACTCTGCGATTGAATCTTCTCTAAAAAATGGTGACTACCTCGTGCAAAGACGGGTATCGACATCGAGAGAAATCTTCCCGCAGATCAAGGAGGACGGAGAAGTAGAATTCATCGAACAGTTAGTCGATCTCGACCCAATGCTCTATGACGGAAAAGTGGGTTGTGCATTTACGAGACTGTCGAGCACGGAATTAGCCAATGTCACCGCTGGCGGTGGCATGGTGCCAGTCTTCATAATTGAAGGCAAGAACTGAGCAGAGCTGAAACAAAATCCAAAACAAATTAAGGAAAAGAGGACGGACTCGATGGGCGAAACATTCACCATTGGCATTGAAGAAGAATATCAAATCATAGACCCCGAGACCCGGGATCTTAAATCCAGCGGCGATGCCATCTTCAAGGCTGGACACAAGATATTGGGGGAACAGATCAAACCGGAAATGCACCAGTGCATGATCGAAGTCGGCACCAAAATTTGCCGCAACGCTGCTGAGGCAAGAGAAGATCTTTTCCAGCTGCGTCGCACAATATCTGACCTTGCCCAGGAACAAGGCTGCAAAATCGTGGCAGCTTCTTCGCATCCATTCGCACAATGGATGGACCAAACGATCACCGAAAATTCGCACTACGTCAAATTAGTCGAAGATATGCAAGTGCTGTCACGCAGCTTGCTTATATTCGGCATGCATGTGCACGTGCAAGTCGAAGATCGCGAGACAGCAATTCACATCATGAACGCCTCCCGCTACTTCTTGCCGCATTTGCTGGCATTGTCGACAAGTTCGCCCTTCTGGCGCGGAGTGGACACTGGGCTGAAATCTTATCGCTGCGAAATTTTCAAAAAGTATCCACGGACAGAGATTCCAGACCACTTCTCGTCGCTAAGTGAATATCAGAACTATTTGGCGTTGCTGTTAAAGACCAATTGCATCGACAGTCCAAAAAAAATCTGGTGGGATATGCGCTTGCATCCTGTCTATCCGACGATTGAATTCCGCATATGCGATATTCCGACGCGCGCCGAAGATACGATCGCAATTGCTGCACTAATGCAAGCGATTACGGCGAAGTGCTACAAGCTGATCAAATCAAATCTCGGTTTCCGTCTTTACAGACGGTTGCTAATTCAAGAGAACAAGTGGCGTGCACTGCGTTACGGCATCAGCGGCAAACTGATCGATTTCGGCAAACAAGAAGAAGTGCCGGTTCGCGATTTGATTCATGAGTTAATCGAATTCGTAGATGACGTCGTCGATCCGCTCGGCAGCCGCGCTGAAATGGCTCATATCATCAAGATGCTGGACGAGAAAACCAGCGCCGATCGGCAGATTGCTGTCTATCGTGAAACTGGTGATCTGACAAAAGTCGTCGATCATCTGATAGACGAAACGATGCGGGATTGCTTGAAAGCTGATTCACTGGTGCCGGCTGCGGCAGCTAAGGGTTAGGACTGAGGCAGAGTCCCGGCGTTTTCTTCGTCTACCGCGCATGGAAGATCCAGTATGCTGTTATAAATAACAGCATCGGTGATCGCTATGTTCGAAAGATTCACACCTTCAGCTATCAAAGTAATAATGCTTGCCCAAGAGGAAGCACGACGGCTTGGGCACAACTGGGTAGGAACAGAGCAAATACTTCTAGCGTTGCTGGGTGAAAGGTCTGGCATAGCCGCAAAGGTTCTCACGGATGCAGGATTGAACTTAAAGCAGGCCAGATTTGAAGTAGAAAAACTAACTGGTAGAGGCTCAGGTTTCGTAAGTGTAGAAATTCCATTTTCTTTGCGTGCAAAAAAGCTGCTTGAATTGAGCTGGCAGCGAGCAAATACACTCGGACACAATTACATTGGCACAGAACACTTGATGCTGGGCTTGCTCGATGTCGACGACGGAACCGGCGTGAGTGCTGCTCGGCTTAATTCGACAAGGAGAAGGAGTCGCGTGCAGAGTTCTTGAAATTCTCAACGTTTCGGCTGTTGCATTGGAGGATGCGGTGCTCGTTGCTCTCGCACAAAAGGAGAGTGATCAATAGGTACCGTAGATAAACGGATACTTGTCAGTGATCACGCGTTTCTGACAGGCAAGGATCTTTCAGCCAAACTCAAAGGTTCAAGGGCTCAAAAGCTGCTTTAAAAATTCAGCGTCGGAGTAAGCAGTATTCTGCCTCCGCGCTCCCATTGCAGTCGCTCGTCTTCTGCCCGCAAAGGCACCGGCCCGCCCACTAGCGACACCGCCACCAGGCGCATTTTGTCCATCATCGCCGGCAGCTTCGCCAGTCCCAAACTTCGCTTGCCTCACAATGACGAGCTTTCGAGAAGGAATGACAAAGAGCCGCTGTTTCCCTGCACCACAAGCCGCCACAAGATCGCCGGGCAGCCAACGCGAATTTGCCACGGCTCCCCAATCTCGTTCCAATATCGGAATGCTTTCGTTGATACTCTCACTAACCGGAATTTTCAACCACCAACTTAATCCGTATGCAGGATTTTGAGGAGTGCCCTTGAAGCATTCTGCCAGCAAACGCGAATCCAACAGGTTGTTATCAGCAATCCTGCCACCATTTCGAATCAACTCGCCGAACGTTGCCCAATCCCGAGCCGTCATGAAAGCACCGCCTCCAACTTGCGGATGCCCGTCGTCGCACCGAAATCGCCAATTGACTGTGACTGAAATAGGATCAAGGATGCGGCGCTTTAAATATGCTTCCCAGGTTTCTTTACCGAGCTTTCTTTCCAGCGCATAGGCGAAAGTGTTGATCTGGTATGCTCCGTAAGCAAACTTTTGCCCAGGAGCGCTAATCATCGGCTTCGCCGCTATTGCCGGCCAAGCAGGTCCTTTCACAGCGTACCCCCGCTCCGCCGGGGTTAGACCGCTGGTCAACGAGAGCAGCTGCCTATAGGTGATTCTCGATTTCACTGGATCGTTTCGCCATTCGGTAATGGCGTCGCAAGCGTGATCATCAAAATTGATTATGCCATCTTGCACAGCGGCGGCCGCGGTTATACCGGCGAAACTCTTACTGCCACTGGCAAGCATATGGCGATTTTCCGGGCTGCCACCATTGCCATATTCCTCGGCAATGATTTTTCCGTCGTATAGGACCAAAAAGCTTTGCCCTGCCGTAGAAAAATTATAGTCGGCAGCGGCTTTTAAATGCGCCTGGTCGGGCGGGCTTGCATTGACGGTTCCGGCAGCGAGCAATTTGACAAAACTCCCGGTGCTCACAAACAATATGCTCAACGAAATTATCATGAGCACTGGCGTGCCACGGTGATTGAATTGAATCTTCAAAGTTGTAGTTCTCACATAGACTTGGGGGCACTCAATTGCTGCGCTATTACTGTAGCACCTTCAAATTCGCCCACTTGGTTCTGCGATAATAAGAGATAGCAACCAGCCCCTAGACCATAAGGTAGATGTAACGTGACGTTCGAACACTTCAATGCAAGGATGTGTCCTTTGCGAGACCACGTGACCGGCGAAAATCAGGAAGACACACATGTTTGAACGTTTCACCCAGGGCGCGATCAAAACTATTATGCTAGCGCAGGAGGAGTCTCGACGTCGTGGACATAACTACGTCGGAACGGAACAAATCTTGCTGGGACTAATCGGCGAGGGTTCGGGAATCGCGCATAAAGTCCTGAAGTCGGAAGGCGTAAATCTCAAAACAACTCGCCTGGAAGTCGAAAAAATCATCGGACGCGGCGCCGGGTTTGTCGCAATAGAAATCCCATTTACCGCCCGCGCTAAGCAGTTGCTGGAAAATTCATGGGCTCAAGCCAAATTGTTCGGAATCAACTATATCGGCACTGAACACCTGCTTCTCGGATTGTTGCAAGGCGACGGCGTAGGAGTGACAGTGCTAAAACATATGGGGTGCTCCAAATCAACTTTAGAAAAAGCCGTGCTGGCTGCACTGGGACAACAGAAAAAAATCCCGACGGATGGCGCCAAAGAATTGCAAAAACATCGCGACATTCATGATGAAACTCTGAGCCAGATCGATACGAGGATGTTCACTATTCCCGCCATGGCAGTAATCGCTCTAGCCCGTGAGGAGTGCCGCAAGACGAGACAAGCTGATGTTGGCACTGAACATCTACTCCTGGGAATACTTTCCTGCGCGGGGGATGCAGCCAAGGTTCTGCATGATGCCGGAATCACATATCAAAAGGCGAGTGAGAAGGTAAAAACGCTTTTCGCAAACGCCTATCCGGTGCCGCTTCATATCCCATTTTCGCTGCGCGCAGCTAAAGTAATCATCGAAGCGTGGAATTCGACACGAACATACGATCAGAGATTACTAAACACGGAACAACTATTGCTGACATTGATTCAGGAGTGTCCAGACAGCAACGCTATGATGATCTTGACGAGTTTGTCGGCAGACTTTAACGCATTAAAGGCTAAATTGCTCGAGCACTTGGAGAATCCGTCGGATGAGCCAGGAATGGCGTCTGAAAGCGAACCAACTCCAGACGATGACGCAAATGAACTTAAAGACAAAATCTCGTACTGGCAATTACAGGCAAAACGAGGCAAGCAGCTGGAAGAGGATGCCCGCGATGCAGAGCAAAGATGCCGCGAAGCTCTGGCGAAGTTAAAACCATCATCGGACGAAATGCCACCGGGGTAATCACATGTTTGAACGTTTCACCGAGCAAGCGATCAAAACTATTATGCTAGCGCAGGAGGTTTGCTTTCGCGCGAACCCCTGGATAGAGCAAACGCGGACGTTCGCTTTCACTACAGTGAGTTGAGTGGCTGGATTTCCATTTCCAGTGCGTCGGCCTCATGGTTGCGATTCAATTGTCTCAGCAACTTCGAATACGCGCGCAGACAACTGTTATGCCAAAGTCTCGTACGTGAGTCTTTTTCTGACTGAGCGCGGAAAATTGTCAACGCGTTGACGAAATATTGTTCGGCTTCGTGCACGTCTCCTATTTGAGCAAGATATTCGGCTAGCTCATGCATGACTCGTTCTGGCGGAATTAAGCCGGGAGGATGAGCCGGGATAGTTTCTGCCATTGCCAGTACGCGTTTCAGTGCGCTTATCGCTTCATCGCGCTGCCCAATCGCTGACTTGGAGTAATGCAATGCGTGCAGAACACTTGTAAGGTCCTCCGCGTTTTCTTGTGGTGTTCGTTCCAAAATCACAAGCGCAGAAGCAAATAATCTGTCCGCTTTCTCATCATCGATATTTAGATAGTGCCATCCCATAAACGCCAACGCCTTCGCATATTCCGGATGAATCGGACCATATGCTTTTTGGGCGATGTATAACGATCGCCGACGTAATAGTTCAGATTCAGGAGAAATCGCTAAATCTGAGGAGAATAGCGGTAGGAAGCTTGCGAGTGCCTCCAGGAATTTCACAAGTTTTGGATTTTCAGGTCCTAAGCAGCGTTCGGCAGCCTCTAATGCGGCTCTGTAAGAGTGCTCTGCGTCTGGAAACAAACGCAGGCCCTTTCGAGTGTAGGCGATTTCCATCATGAGGTCTGCCCAGTCTAGCGAATCTGAGTGTAATTGCTCCAGCGCTTGCAACAGCAACCATAAAGCTTCTCGTTTGCAAGCGTTTGCCGCGGCGAAATTTTGATGGCCCACTAGATTCTGCGCACGATCTCTAAACGACGTGGCTAACATCCTTAGAGCCTCTGTCCGCTCCACACCCTGGTCGGCTCGTGCGAAGAATTCTTCAGCCCTCTCATTATCGCCAAGCTTTGCGCGAGTGAAACACAGGTGATACAGTGTCGCCCTGACCTGTTCTTGATATTCCGTCGTGACAGGAAGCATCTTCAATACCTTTTGAAAAAGCCTTGTTGCTTCCGGATAACGACCGACCTTAAAATAGTAAAGTCCTAGCTGATCTAGTCTCAACGCTGATTCTACGGAATTCGCACCGAAAATCTTCCCAGCCAAATCGATTGAATGAATCAGATTATGCTCAAACTCGGGGTGATTGGGCTCATTGTCTAAATTTTCCGCAGCCTCCGCGAAAGGTCGCTGCGCCTTTAGATTGTCGAGTTGGCGTGTCGCCTCTAGGGCTCGCTCAACGTAGTCTTCTGATGGCTCGCTCATAAGCTGCTGTGCTGGGTCAAAGCAATATACCCGATTTGGGAGTGCCGCTCTCGATAAAGCCAGACAAAAGAGGTTATTCAGAAAATGTGCTTTTAACAAATTTGTTGACAGCTCGACCGGCTCTTGATTATGATGAAGATTCGCCTGTCTGCGATCGGCGTCTTACCCGCGGCTGTTGTTTCAACTCGAAGCATCAAGCGCGTCGAGAAGGTGGTCGTTGACAGGTATAGAGAGCGCAGTAGGAGAAGTTCCTTAGTGGAAGATCCCCCAGGTAAAACCCCCAATAGCCAGGTCGCATCCTGCAGACGATCGTTCGTATTCAAACGATCGATGTGCAGTATTCACGTGACATCGCGGAGACGAGCTCAACTACGGTTGCTGCTCGCGTTTTGCTTGCGCCGCATCTGATACCACATTTAGTATCACAATCTATTGACGACAAACAATTTCGGTTGTAGTATTTTTTTAGCGAGCTCATGGTGAGTGCAACGTGAGCTCGCCGGAAGGCGAGATACTTCGCACGCGGATCTGGCCTATTGGTTGGGCACCAGTCTTCCAAACTGGAGAAAGGAGTTCGATTCTCCTGTTCCGCTCCATTTAAAGAACATCGGCAAGTTGATAAAAACTCCAGGACATCAGAGGACAAAATCGTGTTACTCCATCTCATTCAATCTTCAAGCAGATTCGACAGACACTCATATGTCCTGTCCGTTTCTTCGCCTGCAGAAATGCGAATGATGGGGGAACGAAGAGACTCCGGACATCCCTCCACTATCTTCAGCACCGAAAAGAATAAACGCGTTAAAAGACTCCATAAAGCGTAACGCGAATTTTCACAAAAGCGTTTCGCTGTTGAGACCTTGTAACTCAGTGGCAGAGTACGCGCCTTTTAAGCGACGAGTCGTTGGTTCGAATCCAACCAGGGTCATTTATCGCCTTATAGCTCAGAGGACAGAGCATCTCCCTTCTAAGGAGAGTGCCCTTGGTTCGAATCCAAGTAAGGCGAATACTGCATCGTAGCTCAGTTGGCAGAGCATCTGCCTCATATTCAGAAGGTCGCTGGTTCGAATCCAGCCGATGCAAATTTATGGAAGTGGACCGGCTATATGCGAACTTGCGTATTTAGGCTATCGGCTCTACTGGCAGAGAATCCACCTACCATTGCGCACGTTAACTGAACACGCCAATACTACCAATTATATGTCTGCGTTTTTGACTGATGGTCAGCGGCTGCAGGTTGAACAGCAGGCTGCTGCTGAGTACCCCGGCTGGCTCCATACGAGGAGCTGCCGCTGTTGCTGCTCGTCTGTGCTTGAATTGTTTGTCCGCTCGAAGAAGTTATCCCACCCCTGCGCGCCTGGCGCTCAGTGAGGCTCGAGGTGTGGTGCTTGGTATTGTGACCTCGTTCGCGCTTAGGCATGTTCGAAGGAGCGTTGCTCGAGTGGCCGTTGTTGTTGGTGCTACCATTGGTGCTGGCGCTACCATTACTCGTGCTGCTCGAAGTGTTAGTTTCAGGGGCGGGCGGATTGTAAATGTTCGACCCATAATTGTATGGTCCGTTCTGCGCTAACACGACTGATTGCGCCGAGAGTAATGTGGCAGTTAGAACGGTTAAAGAGACCGGAAATAATTTTACGATGTCCACTTTGTTGCTCTCCTCAAAATCATACCGATGTACTCGGATCCCAAAGTTCGTTGATTTCTCCGTTGGATGAACTTGCCATATTATGCCCAATTCGAGGATAGTGACGACGCGAAAGATTGATTTTGCAATTATGAGTCGGTGGCATCAGCAACTTTTCGGGTAAAGATTTTTCGCAGAAAATTCGTGATCGCAGCCATGATAGACTCGACCTCCCTCGGCTTGAGAAAGACTACATACGTACTGATAACAGACCATTCGAGAAGATCGAGATTGATAAACCAATCGATTCCTAAATGCAGACAGGTAACAGCCAGGAGCACCAATTTGGTTAGTGGTTGAACCCAGATCAGCGTCCACATCGACCCTTCCACCAGCAGCGTGTAGTATGTCGCTATTTTGTAGAAGAGAACATTGTCGAGAAAGCCAGGAACCGGATGCTTGGCGGTGCAATGGACAGCGTAATAGACAGCCGTACCGTCGCGCCACGTGGAGCCAAGCATCTTGGCCCAAAAGGCTTTGAAGTAAATGCAAACAACTTGCAGTTGAATCAACCGTTGTGCCCACGGTGCATAAAGTAATGGCTGCGCAGAAACACCATTGCGACAGGCCAGCCAATGATCGAGAGAATACATCGCGCCCGCAGGAGCGAACAGCAAACAAAAGCCGATCAAGCGCAAAATGTTATCGACCTGATGAAACATCAGTGGATTTCGCGCGTTGAAGCCGACAAACAACATCCAGCACATGAACATGCTCAATCGCGTCCACAAGCCGATTGTGACCAGGACAGAAAAAAACAAAAAGCACCAGAGAACAGCTAAAGTTTCTGCTTCAGAAAATGAGTGATACACCATTAAGCTCGGGTGCGACCCCGACATTCTCACTGTTGCAGCGGTCAATACGCCATGAGGTCCGAACCAGACGAGAAAATCCGGCATGAACAGCAAGCCGTCGACCACACACAAAATGCCATAAAAAATACGCAGCACGCATATAGGGCTGGGCGAAACTGGAGCGAACCAAACTTTGTCCCACAGATTCAGAAAGCGCTTGAGGATCAAGGTAGATCCCTCGGTTGCAGACTATAGCTGTAGAATTGCACATCCTGGAATGGCTGCGGGTAAATGTTTCCGACGCCCACACTGATGTCGGGAACAACGTGAATTCGTGAGATGAAATCGACACTGACCGGATGTCGAGTCGGAGAATTATTTTGCCTCGCCACGTAACGAGCCAAGCCCGGCCGCGCTCGACGCGTCATGGCGTTTTCATTCCACCAAAAATATTGACACATGTAGCGATCGAACGAATGTTCCGAATCCCACGGCGTCATTTTACTACGAGGATAGAACCAGTTGGAGACGGTACCATCGTCGAAGTGAATGACATAGTAAATCGAACCGTCATGTCGAGGCGGGTCGGGGGCATACAACCTGAATTCATTATAGAGCCAGAAATAGTGAAACGGAAAGCCAATCGGGCGAAGCAGGAAGGGCTTCGGATCGAAAAACGGATTCGTTGGCCAGGCCATCATCACGAAGCCAAACGAAATGTACGCTAACAAGACCGAAATAAACGGTTTGCGAATCTTTTCCCAAATTGGCGCAACAGAAATCATTTCGTATTCAATGCCACCGAATATGGCACTGGATAAAGCGCCGAATACGCCACCGGATACGACACCATTGGCGGTCTGTCCCGTTCATTCAGCTGCCCGAATCTCGTGCGAGTTTTTTGCGAGCGCTATTCAAAGAATTGTCGTAAAGTTCATCTAGTTCAGCATTTTCGCCGCGCAAACCAGCCACCACCTTCTCACTCCAGTCGAGATATTCGACAATCCGCTCGAGAGACCAATCAACCGGCGGACCCTTGACGATATCTCGAACATTGCTGATTTTATCTGCGATTTTGATCAGCTTCGCCTGAGGCGATTTGTGCGGCGCATGCTCGACTTGCAATTGCTTGCGTTCGGCTTTTGGCAAGCTTTTGTCATCAGTGCATTCCATCACGAGCGACAAAACCGAGCTACCAAAAAGTGACTCGAGTTCGTCCTGACGAGTTTCAGTGTCCTCGACCGTATCGTGCAATAGTGCCGCCACGAGAGTGTCGGTGTCACCGACTTTGGCGACATTGATCAAGATCTCAGCCACTTCGATTGGGTGATTTATATAAGGTGTATCATCGGGCCCTTTGCGGCGTTGTTTCGCGTGCTTGTCTGCGGCGAATTTGAGAGCCGAAAAGATCATTGATGCGTTGACAGTGTCGATTGTCTTCATTGCCGATCCTTGTAATAGCATTCCTTCGACTATTATCTCAGAGATGGCAGCTCTAGCGCCAAGTGAGAGTAGCGACGGCGTTCTTTTCCAGATTCAGACTGGCTTCCTGCCCAAAAAGGCGGATTTTAACAACCCGGTCGCTGCCGGTATTGGTCACAACCAAAACCCTTTCACCATCCGCATTATCGAAAGCAACGTGGGTCAGGTCCTCGATTTTCGTTTGTGGGTCGAAATGCGAGTCAAACCTTTTGGCACCGCGCCTAATGCAGCGTGAAAAATGAGCAAGCGCCCAGTATTGCCCGCTTCGAGTTATTTCTTTAGTGTGAGAATTGACAGTGACTAAGCCTCCACAGGAAAACGGACCAATATTCGGCTTACCCACTTGATCGAGTGCCAGGTTCCAGGCAGTTATCGAACAACTCCAGTTGCGCATGATGCCGGTAAAAGTCTTTGCCCATTGCGACCAATCCGAAAGATAGTCGGGGGCTGTGTACTCCGGTCCGCCCTCGGTCCAGTGGGCGGAAATCCCGGGATATGCGTCATGCACTCGAGTCATGGCCTCAGGCTCGCCCACGTAGCCATGCCAGGCGATGCCGCTGGCATATTTGCGGATGTCGGGCAATTCCAGTTCATCGAGCGCGCGGCCCCACAGATTGTAGTTATGATCGATCAACCAAATCTTGGTTTTCATTCCTTCTTTTTCAAGCAGCGGCCCGAGAAAGAAACGAACGAAATCCGCTTCGTATTCTTGTGGCCAACTGCAGGCAGGCATGCGACTGTCTTGATCAGTATCGACTTCATTTTGCACGGTAACAGCTTGAATCGGCACACCTTCTTCCTCATAGCCGCGTAAAAATTTGAGGAAGTAGTGGGCATATGACGCCATATATTTGCGTTGCATATTGCCGCCCAGAAGCGAATTGTTAGACTTCATCCAGCCCGGCGGGCTCCAGGGTGACGCCAACAAGAACAAATCCGGATTGATTTTGCGTGCCAGTCTCAGCATCTGCAGTATATATTCTCGGTCATGAGCGATCGAAAAGCGCGTCAACTGAGGATCCGCGTCACCATCGTCAAAACTGTACGCCTTGACTGAATAATCGCTACCGCCGATGCAGCTGCGACAAACGCTGAGATTCATTTCTTCGGGATCGAATAACTCACGGAATAAATTTTCGCGCGGCCCTTCTGCAATTCCATTGAACGTGTAGCAAGCTGCATCTGTAAAGGCGGCGCCAAAACCAAGCACCTCTTGAAATTGACGCTTGGGATCGAGGACGATGGCAGCGGTTGCTGCAGTGGTTGTCGCAGCGGTTGCCTCAGGGCTTGTTGCCGCTCTCCACAGGCTTGCATCGCTCGAATGGAAACGCTTATCACCGACTGTTTTCCAAACCTTGATCTCGCCTGTCGGTGTCGGCGTAGATTGACCGCTCGTGGCAGCCATTACCAGAGAGCGGCCGGTCACAGGCAAAATCAAGCCGGCGCCCAGAACCTGGAGAAACTGCCGGCGCGTTCGTTTGCTTGGCATGCGAATTTCCTCGTGACAAGAAGAGGCGTTAGAGCAGGCCATAAAATTACCAGATCTGGCCAGGAAACATGGTCAACGCTTCAATTTTTCCTCTAAAGGAATACTGGCTAGAGCGGCGAGCAGACCAAACAATACGCCGGCGATTACGTCGGTCGGCCAATGCATACCTTCATATATACGGCAGACTCCAACTGTTGTAGCGAGAGCAATAGCCAGTCCTCCGCGCCAATTTGGGTAATGGCGCCAGAGCACAAAAGCAGCAGCAAAAGATAAGACCGTGTGACCGGAAGGAAATGAATAGCGGTCGGCAAACAATTTATGGAATGGCATCCAGAACTCATAAAGAGTGATCGTTATCGGGCGCTCTCGATGAAAAAGATGCTTGAGAATAGACATCTCGATGGCACCGATAACGAGAGCCAGGGCAATCTGTCGAGCTAATTGCTTTTGCCCGCGACACCACAAGACAAACGCCAAAATTGCCCAGAAAATGCCGGCGTAAGTGATCGCCGTGACGATGTGGGCAGACAGATCCAAGAAAGGACTAGCGGCCGAGCGCATAGCATTGCTGACAATCAGATCAAAGTTTTGGATGAAACTAAACAATTTGAGCCTCTGCTGAGCAACTTGAGCCTCTGGCATGGTGAAAATACTAAGCCTTTGCAGTCCAGATAACAACTCGAAAACAACTTCCGATTATGCCACCACTAGAATGCAATCGGAATCTATCAAAAAGCACACGACGCTACTCACCACCGGCGAGGCTTTATGCACTTTCTTTTTCACATCGACGAAAAAAATAACGAACCTTTATATAAACAAATCTGCGATTCAGTCAAAAGCGCAATTATCGATGGCCGGTTGAAATTCGGCGACAAATTGCCCTCCTCGCGAATTCTTTCGGAATCCCTGGACGTTTCGCGAGTGACGGCCAGCCGCAGTTTAGAAGAATTAGCCGGACAGGGATATATCAAACTCAGTGCAGGTAGTCGCGCAATCGTCATCTGGAATAAAGACAGCGAGGAAGTGAAGCGGCAGGCCAGTGCGGACCAGTTGGCCAAATCATGGGCAGACTACAGCGCCGCAGACGAAGCGCCAACGCCACATCGCATATCGTCGTATGCCAAGCGCTTGCTTCATCGTGTTTCGCTCGACAGGGAAAGTTTGGCAGTCTCTTCCGAATTGAATTTCGGAGCTGCCGTACTCGATGAATTGCCAGTTCACCGCTGGCGCGAAATGCTCTACGGCAGTGCTCGTTTGAAAGATAACGAAATTACTCCCTATGTCGGTGAGCCGCTCGGTTATCGACCCTTGCGCGATACTCTGGCTGAGTATCTGGGACGAGTGCGTATGCTTCACTGCAGTGCCGACCAAATTGCAGTCGCCTCCAGTGCCGAAGCCGGGCTCGATTTGATTGCCAGATTATTGCTCGAACCAGGGGATCTGGTCGGCGTGGAAAATCCTTGCTCACCTTTAGTGCGCACGACTTTCTTGACGCATTCCGCCCGACTGATGCCAATCGATGTCGATGAGGAAGGCATGATCGTCGATCAATTGATCAATTGCGACGAAGCACCGAGACTACTTTATTTGACTCCATCTCGCCACGATCCCTCGGGCGTTCCGCTTTCACAATCGCGACGCAAAAAGTTGCTAGATTGGGCGAAAGTCAATGGCACTTACATCATCGAAGACGACTTCGACCACGAATACATATACGGTCAGCGTCCGGTGCCACCACTCTGGGCCATGGACGACGGCAACTTGGTCATCTACCGCTATAACTTCTGGCGCGCGCTTTATCCCCTGGTCAGATTCGGGTTCATGGTTGTGCCACCGCAATTAGTGCCAATAGTTACTCGGGCCAAGTCAATTTGCGAAAGAGAAGTGTCATTTTTCGAGCAAAGGGCGCTCACACAGATGATTGCAGACGGTCATTTGGACCGCCATATCAGGCGGACAAAGGCACTCTATGCCAAGCGTAGAGCAGCGCTCTATCAAGCGGTAACTCGCGATCTGAGAAACTATGCCACCATGTCTACGGTCAGTTCAGGCATGCATTTGATCGTGCGCTTCAGCGGCAATTTCAACGAAGGGCAATTGATCAAAGCGGCAAGGGAGCTAGAAATGCCGATGGTCAGCACTTCTAGCTACTATTCGAGCCGACCGCGGGCAAACGAATTCATGATCGGCTTCGCGCACCACGACGAAGAGACAATCTGTCGCCACATAGAAAGACTGGCGGAACGTCTGGAGCAGCTCGAAAGAGGCATCTCAACGGAGCAGCCGATCCCGGCTCTGGCCGACCTGAAAGAACTGACCGGCATCGCGTCGGCAGCATTCGTGGCACCGACTAATGCTTACGGCGCCAATATTTCCCCGACGAGCGCCTAAGTGACGCGAACGGTTGCAATTGAAAGCCTATTTCTTCGAAGGCACCAGCAAACGTTCGCGATACCAGGCGATTGTTTCGGTCAAGCCTTCGATCAGATCTTTCGAGGGCGTCCAGTCGAGCAGCTTTTTAGCTCGAGTAATGTCGGGAAGGCGGCGCTTTGGATCGTCGGTAGGCAACGGTTTGTGGACGATTTCGCTGTTCGAGCCGGTCAATTTCTTGATCAGTTGAGCCAGTTCGAGCACCGTCTTTTCCTGGGGGTTGCCCAGATTGACCGGCTCATGAAAATCGACTTTCATCAGACGCACGATGCCTTCGATCAAATCTGACACATACTGAAAGCTGCGTGTTTGAGAGCCGTCACCATATATGGTGAGATTTTCATTCTTCAGAGCCTGGTCGATGAAATTCGAGACCACGCGACCATCATTGAAACGCAGTCGGGGACCGTAGCAATTGAAAATTCTGATGATGCGGGTGTCGAGATTGTGCTTGTGATGATAAGCCATGGTCAGGGCTTCGGCGAATCGCTTCGATTCGTCGTACACACCGCGGGGCCCAATCGGGTTGACATTCCCCCAATAA
>CAJCHQ010000315.1 GCA_903970295.1 Bryobacterales bacterium | reverse complement strand
CGATTTAAAACTGGTGAATGGAAAGAATCGCCGCCTGTGCGCACATCAGTCGCCAACATTATCTCGACGAGCGGCGGCCGCCGCCTGAGCGCCGACAATGTGCAAGCCAACCAGACGAGCCACCATCATTGACAAATATATCTGCCCACTGGCTGCTTCCAACCAGGCCAGCGTGCGAGCCAGTCGATTGACCGGACTAATGTCGCCGTAGCCAGCCGTAGACAATGTCACCATGCTGAAATACATAAGCAGCGACAATCGTTCGTGACGAGGATTGTTCGGATCGAAACGACTGGCTAAAGCCTCATTTGTTTGGAAGGCTTTCGGATCGGCGATATCGACCACCATGTAGAGAATCGCGAAGCACGCGCCTATGAGTAGATACAAGCAAATCGCGCCGCAGAGGCGATTGGCAGTCACAGCACCGGCAAAGACATCACGAAAGATCACACATGTGCCTAGCACCAAGAAAACAAAGCCGAGAAAATAACTGCCGGCCTTGATCGCAGGCGCGTCCAAACCGGGAACGCCAAGAATGGTGCTGGCACAAATGAAAATGCAAGCAGAGATGCCCAAAATCAAAACTTGCCAACGAATGATGCGGCTGGGACTAACCGCATACGAAACACTGACAACAAGCAGAAATATAAACGTGCTGCCGGCTACGCGACCCTCCCACGTATTATTCAAGAGCGGCCCGGCAAAACTAGCAATCAAAACCGCTGCAAGCACGGCGAAATAGTTTTTGGGAGCAAACAATTCTCTAGATATTCGCATTCTTTCCATTCAGCTTGTCATCCCTCTCGTCTGCGCGCATTCGGATAAAAGTTATCACGTTTGCGGCGCCCCAAAACGAATTGAGCCGGGAGACGAGGATGAAATGGAAAACGTGCGGGCGCGACTATTTGATTCTAAGCGAATGAGCGCAACCGCTTTAGTTATGGCTTTGTGCCTCAAATCAGATTGTCGGATGGACACGAACCGAGCCGAACTGGTGGTCGTTTTCCTCAGGCTTGAGATTGTGCAGAGCCATCATTTGCCTCACCCTAGGCGCCTGACCAGGCGTATAAATGCCCCAGTATGAGGCATCGACGAAACTGCCATCAGCTTGCCGATCGCAGCGGGATTCAGACAAAATCAGAAACATGCATATAGCCAAAAACGCGCCGAATAACAATAAAATAGGAATCATCAATCTACCTCACTGCATTAGTGAAACTCATGGATGCCTTGATTCGTTTGGAGAGTGCAACTTGCCATCACCCCGTGGTGCAGGGGGACTTGCTTGTGGATTTTCAGAGAGATATGACTGAAGGACGAGCCCTCACATACCAACGCTCACTCTGTTAGGGTCCAATCGCTGTCGAACGGAAACATATGGGGATATGCCGATTCAACTTGACCAGGCCCAGAGCATATCAGTCAATCTTGACAACCGTCGATGGGGAGACTACGCAAAATATTTTTGAAACGGAAAAAGCGATGTAGTATCGGCGCGTCATAAACATGAACATAAAATGTATGTGAGTGAAAACAATCCACGGCACCACATATAGTGCTGATAAATTCAAGACTGACTGATCAGAGTTAGCGAAATCGCTGACTAATAGCCAAAGCCATTCTTGCGCAGATGCGTCATGGGTTCGTTATCCATCTGTACAAGCCGGCCTGAAAGAATCTCACCGACGATCAAAATGTGATCGCCAGATTCGATATGCTTGCGCGTGACGCATGAAATATAAGCCACGGCTTCGGTGAAGATCGGGCTGCCAAACTGATCATTCTCCACCGCCAAATTCTCGAAACGATCCAGACCCTCAGTGTGCGGTTTGGCAAAATTCTTGAATATGTCCATGTTGTTTTTCGAAAGAACATTGACGACGAAATGATGCCCGTCTGCCAATTCTTTCAGAATCGGACGTTCTTTCTTCACTGCAAAAACAAGCATGGGCGGCTCGAAAGAGCATTGCGCAAGAAAAGTGGTGAGCATTCCGTCCCTTTGACCATTGAGAACCGAAGTGACAATGTAAACTCCGCTGGCAATACGTCCAATTGCCTTTCCCAATTCTTCCTTGTTGACGGTCTCACTGGTTGTGCTAGACATATCGAATCTCCCAACTGTTCTGTCAAAGTGCTCAAGCAAGAATCATCTCATGCCCGCAGCAAATAAGCCCAAAACCTAAACAAAAACTACTGGATTAAACGATGCTCTCGACACGCTCGAGCGATGGCTCAGATTGCTCACCATGAATCAACTTCGCCTTTACGTCGTCCGGCGGCAAGATTTTATTCTTGCGCATTTTGTAGAACCACAACATGATCGCTCGGGCGAGCATATCTGGGTCATGGTGCAAAATCGACGGATTGCTCAAAAGCGGACCAAGTTCGGGCATGACACCAAGAACATCAAGCTTCTCCGGATCGAGAACCACTTGTTTGGGACCATCGGCCCCACTGGCGGATTTGGCTTGCACATCTGGCACAACGCTGTTGACCAGGACAGCATGCATCAAGCGCCCAGCAGTTTCACCAAAGGCACCGGCATGCCCTAATACTGCTTCGACGTGATCACCAACGCTATAATCCGTGGTCTCACCTAATTGCGTCATCACGTTGCAAACATAGATTTTGTGCGCAGCCGACCGCACAATAGCATCGGAAATTCCTTGCACCATAAGGTTGGGAATAATCGAAGTATAAAGACTGCCAGGACCGAGCACAATCAGCTCTGCATTGGCGATCGCCTCAAGGGCGGCAGGAGTCGCTTGCGCTTCTGGCGGGTCGATGGAGAGACTGGCGACGCGCCCATTTGCCTGCGGTATTTTAGATTCACCTTTGACAATGCGCCCATCCGTCATTTTCGCAATCAGTGCAATATGGCTGAGACTGGCAGGCAAAACCTGCCCACAGCTATTAAGAACTCGAGAAGCAACTTTTACAGCTTCCAACATGTCACCGTGGGTGATGGCAAAGACCGCAGTCAAAAACAAATTGCCGAAACTGTGACCTTCCAATCCACCGCCAGATTCGAAGCGATAGCGAAATAATTCAGTAACCAATTTGTCTTCGTCGGCAAGAGCGGTGATGCAGTTTCTAATATCGCCGGGAGGCAGCATCCCTAGTTCTTCGCGCAAGCGACCTGAGCTTCCACCATCATCTCCGACTGTGACTATGGCAGTGATGTTGTTCGTGAATACTTTTAATCCGCGAAGCAGATTGGAAAGTCCAGTGCCACCGCCAACCACGACGACCCTCGGTCCCCGTTCAAGATGACGCTTCTTAAAAAGAACATCTGGAATCGATTCACGGTCGTCGTCTGATACGTAGGCACGCAATACACTTCTCACCAGTGATGCCACGGCAATCAGCACGCCAACGGTGCCTAGACCAAGTACAACCAGTCCCGTGATGCGGTGCGGCATAACGGCTGCAGCATCGTGCAAAAAATCTGTGACGAATTCTTTGGCCCAGTAGGTGGGGTGGAAACCCATTAACAGGAGAGTGCCGTAGACCATGACACCGATGAAGATTAGGATCAATCCGATCCAACGTTTGATACCCGGCAACATCAATGCTTGCCAATGAAGTTTACGGCTGCGCTTCATCGGGCACCGCCTTTTCCATAAACACTGTGCTGAAGAGCGACGTTCTCTTTCTCGTGATGCTTATCTTTCTCAACAGGCAATGAATGCTTAGGATGCACATCATCTAGTTCGCGATGATGGATAGAAATCTTGCGTTCAGGAAAAGCCTTCGCCAGCTCTTTCGCCAGAGCTTCGACAAGTGTCGCCGAGCGATGTTGACCACCTGTACAACCTAGAGCGATGGTGTAGCGTTCATGATGTGCTTCAGCCATCTTTGGCAAAATCTTTCTGAGCATGCCGACCAGAGATTCCAAAAATTCCTTGGCTAATTCTTGCTTCAAGACATATTCTTGCACTGCAAGATCTTTTCCGTTCAAAGGTCTGAGCTCTTCCACCCAATATGGATTTTTGAGGAAACGAACATCAAAAACGACATTGGCTGACGGCGGCGGGTCTTTTTTATATCCGAAAGAAGTGATCACCACTTCCATTGGTTTGCCACCAGATGTGGGGTCTTGCCTTTCGAGAAGGGGTTCAGGTTGTTCAGGTGTATTGCCGCTCATATCCCGAAGTATAGTTTCAAACGCCGATAGTTGGCAAACCATTCTTAGACGCTTCGCTAGTCGCAGAGATTGTCCCTGAAGCGCTCTGATCTGCCGTAATCGTCCGCTCAGGTTGTGTTAAGCCAATCCCCTTCGTCCACACGGTCAGGCGCTCATTACCCATTAGACTTTCAAAGCCGACTGCCGAACAAGCCTGCAGTAGCCAGCCTTCCGGGGGTAGGTCGACCTCAGCCAGAGCGTATCCACAGAACTGGCAACGCTGCACAGCGCCCTCGTAAACCAAAGGCCGCATGGGTACGCCTTTATTTCGCCAGACATTAATGTATTTTTCTTCAGACTGTCGGGTCAAGCGCCTGAACACTCCCAATCCAATGTGGCGCCAAGCATATTCAAATTCACGAGCACTGAAGGGCATATGCGCTAGCCTTTGCTTCTAATCGGAGGCAGAGGCTAGGATTAGCCGATTACTGCCTGCTCGGTGGTCTTGGTAGAAAGAACAGCTCCGTGAGCGCTAAGCGTCTTTTCCAGCTCAGACACATCGCCTTCGCGGAAACCATGCTTAGTTAACTCGAGGTCGGCCGCTAACTTAGAAACAGCTTTATCAATGTACAGTTCGCCATCCAAATGGTCGATCTCGTGCTGAATTGCTCGACAAAGCAAATTACCTTCTGCCTCGATCTTCATGTCTTTCCCGGAAACATTCTGATACCGCACGACGATCCGCCGGGAACGTTTCACTTCGAAAAAAACATCGGGGAAGCTCAAACAGCCTTCCAAACCAATCAGCTCGCCTTCTTTTTCTAAAATTACCGGATTGATGAAGACGATTGGCTTTTTCGCGTCGTCAGACCCGGAAACATCAATCACCATCATGCGTTTCGAAATACCAACTTGCGGAGCGGCAAGACCAACCCCATCACTTTCGTACATCGTATCGAGCATGTCCTGGGCTAGTTTTCGCGTCGATGAATCGAAACGGGTGATTTTTTTAGCCGCACTTTTGAGCACGGCATCTGGATAATATCTAAGCTGCAATTTGGCCATTCCGATGACTTCCTTTTTGGGCGTTTCGCCCGCTCCCAGACGATATTTATTCAGGACAACTGACCTTAGAAGCTAGCCCTTGTGGGCTTCTTCGCCGATATTACCACAAACGGGCCAATTTTACCTCAAGCGTAAAGGATGGAAAGGCAAAGGCGGTAAGGCTTTCACCGTCTGATTCACGACTTTCGGGCAGAAGACGTGGATAATTAAATGACTACAAAATATCGGGACTGTAAAGATCAATGCTCTGGACAAATTCTTTGTTACCAAACTGCGCTCTCATCGCGTTCCTTTTGAACGTGCTGGCCACGCCCCTCTGTATCGCCGCCAAAACTGACGGAGCAAATGACTGGGGTTATGGGGACGCTACAAGCAAGCCGACTGAAGTAAGCGGACCGGGTACGAGCACTGCGCCAGGCAAAAGCACATCATCGGTAAAAACCACACAGACGAAGGCGAAGACAAACTCCACTGCCAACGCGCATCCGGTTGCCCCAGCCAAGCCATCGCAGGCACAAGAGCACAGCAATCAGCCCGAAGTTATCGATCTGGACAGCGTTCATCGCAGGAAAGAGGCGTTGCAAACTGCGACCGCCAAAGCCAATGCTCAGAAAGAACAGCAAATCGTCAAGCGCTGGTTGGAACTCTATTCGCTCGTGGCGCCGGAAAAGTTGACCGCGGATCAAGAAACTCACTTAAGCAAGGCCATCGCCAAAGGTCTTAACGGTCCACAGAAAAGCGATTGGGAAGCGATTCAATCATTCTGGCCCCTGGTGCAGAAAGAGACAAAGGATAAGCCTGAACAGAAAGATAATTTCCGCGATTTGTTTCGTTCGCTCATGCGCTTACAGTTGCGAAATGACGATTCTAGCGGCGCGTCCGCTGTTTTGGCGGAAGTGCTCGGACCGGTGCGCGTGGCTGTACCCGGAAATCCAACCCTTTACGAAGATGCGGTGGAAGCTTACGCCGACATGGCCTGTTTTATGTATACAGTCAATCATCCAGGAAAAACTGTTGACGGTTTGGAAAACCGAACGATTTTTGCTGCAGTGATCTATCGAAAATTCAATGAAGCACCCACTCTTAGTGACAAAATTGCGATGGTCAATTTTGCCTTGAAGTGGAGTAAGTTCAAAATTCTCTACAACGATGCCAACGAAGAGCAAAAAAGCCAGTTAGTCGAGCGCATATCCGGCAAAGCGCAACCCGGCTCCAAGATGAGCCTCAGCGATCCAGCATTGGATGCCGCCCTCGCGCACGGACCATGGGTCAAGGCGCTGAATGCAAATATCGAGTTGCGCGCTAAACCGATCGCCGGTCAACTGCCGAAAGCTGCTCCGGATCAAGATTCTCAGCCGGCTTTAGACGCAACTGCAGACCCACACAACTGAGCCAAACCTGACAGGCCGATCCAGCCACCACCTGATTGGCAGCCCCAAGAATATCGCGAAAAGTCCTGGCCAACTTATTTTCAGGCACGATGCCTGAGCCAACTTCATTAGTAACAATGAAGAATGTCGTCGTCGGTTTAGCTCGGATTGCCGACAGCAAAGCCGCCACTCGCTCAGCCACCAACTTTTCGCAGGTCGCGTGATGCGAGGCATCTTGTGGATGTGCGAGCAGAATATTCGAGACCCAAAGTGAAAGGCAATCGACCAAACAAACTTTCGAGTCGGGCGCCAATTTTGAGATGCATTCAGGCAAAAGAACAGGCTCTTCGATCGTTAGCCATTCGACTGGACGACGAACTTGATGGCGGGCAATACGCTCGCCGACTTCGGCATCATCAGGCATGATACCCATTGTCGCCACGTAGATCACGTTGCCGCTCTGGGCTTTGGCTAAACGCTCGGCAAAATCAGATTTGCCGGAGCGTGCACCGCCTGTGATGAGCGTCAGATTCTTGAGAACTTCGACCGGCACCTGATTAGACAAAATTCAGTTTCTCGAAAGGGCTTGCCTAAGCTAAAGCAAGAACCTATTCTAGTGAATACATTACGAAGTTTTTTTAACGAATGGGAAAAAACGTCCAGCATCTCAAGTCCAGGCCGGGAGTCAACGACCCAGACCCACTCTTGGCTGACCACGCGGCGTTTGAACTTTACCAGGCATTCATGGTCGGTTATGTAAGACGCCTAAATGAGGCCACATTCAACGTCACCATCGGTGGAGTCAGAATCGGATCAGCCAAATACTCGCGATTAGCTCAGATCAATTTACAAAGCCGCATTATCACCTTCTCCCGTTTCGCTGTCGAGAATGTGCCAGAACGAGGGCGGCGATATCTTGTCTTGCACGAGTTGGCGCACGTTCAGGAAGCCAATCATAACGCCCGCTTCTGGGGACTGGTTGAGCGCTATGAGCCCAGCTATCTAAGAGTCAGTCAGGAATTGGAGTTAGCCTTCAGGAAAAACGTCAAAGACGATGTTCGAAGATTGAGACAGCTCAAATTGAACGATCAATTAGCCGATCGATTACAGGAAGCAAAATTGCTTTTAAGCAAACGGTTGTTGAATTACAAAATGGAGCCGAAGAAAAAAAACGAAGCCGTCAGCCAGGGCGAATTGATTCTTCCCGCTCACACCGCCGGCTTAATTGATCACGAAAGCAGCGAAGGCGAGCGCATTATCGATCCCTTCAAATATGATTGCGCGGATGCACCTGCCGAAGACGAGAACCGCTTTGAATGGAGCGATTACGAATTCGACAGCTGGGATGAAGAGGCGGCCCAAGGCACCGTGCACGGTGGCTGTCTCGATTGAACCGGACCGGTTTAATCTCTCAAATGCAGTCCAACGCATATATTCGAAACGCCATTCAAATCGAGCTTCACTGTAAGCTGGCCGTAAGGCAAAGCTTTTTTGGCCCCGATCCGGGTTGAACTGAAGGGTTTGCTCAGCAATTATCGCGAAGTTGTTAACTACCTGATAACCCGCACAAATCCAGCGCCATTAAGGCTTTATGATAAGTCCAGCTAAATTGTTTTTAGCTTGATGATGCCAAAGTGCTCGAAGCATTCAAATAAAGGTTAGAATGGCGACGTGTTCGTCCCGCTCCCAGGAGTTAGGGCGATTTTCGAGAGCGACAAATCAAGTCGTATGAACGAGAAAGTTTTATGCATAATCGGCGTGTAGTGGTCAGTGGTATCGGTTCGATCTGTCCGGTGGGCATCGGCAAAGATGACACATGGAAGTCTCTTCTCGCGGGTGAAAGTGGCGTCAAACGCTTAACGCTATTCGATCCTGACGAAATACCTCTGTCAGTCAAGATTGCCGCTGAAGTCAAAGATTTCAATGTGTCGGACTTTTATCCGAATCCGCGAAAAGTCGGATCGATGATGAAAGAAATGGATCGCGTTACCCTCTTCGCCATGGCTGCCTCCAAACTAGCGCTGGAAGATGCCAACTTCGATATCAGAATGAACGAGCCTGAGAGAGTGGGCACATTTATCGGTACAGGAGTGGGCGGGTTGATCACCACCACTGCCGATCACATCAAGCTTATGGAAGGCGGTCCAAAGAAAATAGGCTTGCGTTCGATCATTCGCTTGATGCCGAATGCGCCTTCCGGACAGGTGGCCATCGAATATGGTGCTAAAGGTAGAGCGAAAAGCGATGCCACCGCCTGTGCGAGTGGATTAGACTCATTGTTCGATGCATTCATGTACATCAAAGACAATCGCGCAGACGTGATGATCTCCGGCGGCAGCGAAGCCTGCTTGAATTCTTTTGCGGTCGCGTCTTTCACAAATATGATGGCATTGTCTCGGCGCAACGATGTACCGGAAACTGCGAGTAGACCGTTCAGTGTCGACCGCGATGGTTTCGTTATGGGCGAGGGCGCCGTTGTTTTGATCCTCGAAGAACTCGAACACGCGCTCAGACGCAACGCACCAATATATGCCGAAATTGTCGGAGGCGGAGCCACATGCGATGCTTCGCATATAGTGGCACCGGAAGAAACAGGAGCCGGCGCTTCCAGAGCTATCCGCGAGGCTCTGAGAGATGCTCAGATACAACCGGAAGATATCGACTATATCAATGCTCACGGCACATCTACTCCGCTCAACGACGAACGCGAAACCCTGGCGATTAAGAGCGTGTTTGGTGCTCACGCATACAATTTGCAAATTTCCAGCACTAAGTCCATGGTCGGACATATGCTCGGTGGTGCCGGAGCGATAGGCGCTGCCGCCACTGCCCTCTCTCTATTTCACCAGAAAATTCACCCGACGATCAATTTGCACAATGCCGATCCCAAATGCGATTTGGATTACGTGCCGAACGTCTATCGTGAAACCAAAGTCAATTACGCCCTCGTAGAAGCCTTAGGTTTCGGCGGTCACAATACAGTGCTCGCAATGAAGCGCTACGTCGCGTAGAAATTGAGCAGTTCAGGCGCAAACTTCAGGCGCATCTTGGGCATCCGAGGTCGAATCGGATCACGCTGTCCGCACCGGGGTTTTGTCTTCTGCATCACCAGGCTGCTTCGTGCTGGCCAATAACGCGTCGTTTGCCAGGGCATCGCGCTCGGGCATCTGCTGACGCCCGATTCGAT
>CAJCHQ010000314.1 GCA_903970295.1 Bryobacterales bacterium | reverse complement strand
TCCACCATCTTGTCGTATTCACTGATGATCATTGATTGGAACAATTGAAATGACTCTCTTGGATCTTGCGACAGCCCTACGTCCATGCCTGATTCGTAAAATCCTGGCATGCGACTGTTGGCGATACGCGCTAAAGACACCTCCACCGGCAACTGAAAATAGAAGGCGCCATCTGGTCTGATCGCGAAGCCGTACAAATTTCGCACCCATTCTCTGTCGACACCGCGGGCAACGTCGCGCGCAAAAGCTGTAAAACAATAGCGATCGGCCAGAACTATCAAGCCGGCTTTGAGAGCTGGAATGATAATGTTCTCAAGTCGGTCGGCGAAATCGGTTGCGTGCAAAATGCTGAATGTCACTGGAATAAGGCTGTTCGAACGTTTCGCTTGTTTGATCGTTTTGGAAATCAAATTAGATGAATTCCATTCTGTGAAGATCACGCTTTTGCCTTTCGACTCCAGCCAGTTCCTGAGCAAATCTAATTGAGTCGACTTGCCGGACCCGTCTACGCCTTCAACGACCAAAAGTTTTCCTGGGAAATCGTGTTTTTTATATAACCGCATGTTGTTAGCTTAAGAACAAATAGCATCTGCGTAAATGCCAGGCCCAATGGACATGCGGGCGATATATCGCAAAGGCGCATGGAGACTAGGCTCGACCACTTAGGTATTATATAGGCTTCGCTTGACGTTTCGGAGATTGAATATTGATGACCACCAGCATTCGGCGCATTTACAAAGGCAGCGCGATTTCAGCTTTCCTTGCGCTTTCGTTGCACATGGGTCCGTCAGTGTTCGCTGCCAACGACAGTGTCGGGGCGCCAATGCCCGGCGCAGGCGCTGCTACTGACGAGCACAAAAGTAAAGCCCCGCCCGGATCTTCTGGCTCGGCCGCTAAGAAGACGAATGATTCAGCTGTTGCGCCTGGTGTGAAGAAGCAGGCAGAAGCGAAGCCGGGTGAAGAACACAAGACCAAAGAGAGTGCCGCATCGGCCCCCGCGACTAAGAAGACCACTTTGGAAACAGCGACGACGAATACGGCGCCGTTGACGCCACAGCCCGCCTCAGCCCAGTCTCCTGCTCAGGCGCCGGTGCCGAACTCGGTGCAGAAGAGTAAAGCTCCTGCCAAACATGCCGATCCACAGCTGAGTCCCGACGCGCTCGGCAGTGCTGTGCCTCCGACTGCGGCTGCAGCTGCACCTCTAACTGCTCCTACCACCAAACCGCGAACGAAGCGTAAAGATGATGTGCCGCATGAAGCGCCGGAAAGTAGGGCGACGCCGCCAATAATTGAACCGGTCGCCACTGACGACGACGAAATGCCGCCGCCCACGAAAGGGAAAAAGGAAAAAGGCGGAGAGACCACGAAAAAAGCCGCGAAAAAGACTGACGACGAGGAGACCACAACTCCTGCCAAGAAGCATAAAGCCGCGGATGACGATCTCGATGAGGCGCCTGTCCACAAGAAGGCGAAAAAAGATGATGACGACGAAGATAAGCCCCGCCGAAAGCGGCCCGAAGAACGACCTGATGCGCGATCGATGGATCCGGTTTTGCACTATCGCAAATCTCTGCGATTGACGAAAGCGAAAAACTATCATGAGGCGCTCATGGAAGTGAATAAGGCGCTGCAGCTCAATTCGCACTACATAGAAGCTCGCTATCAAGGTGCTTTGATCTTGCAGTTAGAGGGCCGAGTGCCCGAAGCAATTCGTCGCTACGACGATGTTTTGAGCATCGATCCGCAGCATTTGCTAGCCCACATCAACCTCGGTGTACTCTTGCGCAAGCAAGGAAAGCTTGAAGAGGCCGAGGATGAATATCGGAAGGCGATCGAAATTAACTTCTATTCACTGCAAGCACATTACAATCTTGCCAATGTCTTGATCGAAAAGAACGACCTGGAAGATGCGCTCAAAGAATTGAGAGCCTGTGCCAAGATTGCGCCCACTAACGCTTCGGTGCACAACAACCTCGGTGTTATCTATCAGAAACGTGCCTATTACGAGGAGGCTCAAGACGAGTACTTGAAAGCGCTCAATCTAGAGCCAACGAACAAGACTTTCCAGCAAAACGTAGACGACGTGCGCATGCTCGTGAAAAAGAAGCCGGTCAAAGCCAGTATCTAATTCAGCTGCAGTTCGAGATCGCTTCAACGGACGTTAATTCAGCTGCAGTCCAAGATCGTTGGTCAATAGCACTTCAAGTTCGTTGCCTGGTGCGAGATTGACGTTGTCTCCGGAGCGGAACAATCCAATCGCGCCGCTACCGAGGGCGGTGGCAATCGCCGGTGCGCCCAGAGTGGCGACATTAGCGGTTACCAGAATGCCCTTAGTGGCACCTTTGGAGTTCATGCCAGTGACCGATTTGACGTCCTTCTCAACATGGCTGCCCAGGTTCGTTCCGGGGTCAAGTTGACCTTTGGCATTGGTCACGCCTTTGTGAAATTCAAGTCCGGCGTCGAGTGGTATCACTTCCCCAACCGGCGTAACGATCTGCTCTAATTTCAATCCAATTTTAGCCGCGCGGCTAAGCAAGCGAGGCTTCACAACTTCGCAGACTCGACCACGAACCAAGCTACCTTTTGCCAAAATCAAAGAGCTCCCCAGAAACAAATCGTCTTTGACATGGGCTTCGAATATGTCACCGGGCTGGCTGCTTTTCGCGTCGACGGCTGTCTCCAAAACAAGTCTCAACCGAGTTTCAATCGGAATGGTCGTCGAGGAGGCGTTGGCTTGCAGGGCGGTGCCTGAGCCTGCATCGGCAGAGGGTTGGGCGGCAGTGCCCGAGCTTGGAACAGTGGAGAAATCCGGCACATTCTTCGGCTCGAGTGGTCCCGGGTTGGCTATGCCATTGAAAGCCGGCGCATAACGCGCATTGCGCGAGTCCCCGGTTGCAGCTATTGCTGGTGCTAAAGAGCACAGGCAGCCGATCGTCATCAATATTGAAAGCGCTCTTCTTTGCATCCGTTCCAACCTGTTCTGGCTTGCTCCGACCAATGAAAGTGTACCTGCACCTGGCTCCTGTTGCGTTGATTCCAGCTTAGATAATCAACGCTTTTCTCCGACCGCGGCGCTCTTTAGTGCCTCTTCTACTCTGGCAACGTCTTCGGGCACGTCCACTGCTAGAGCCTGTGTATCGAAGGGGACTACCTTAATTTTGATCCCGTTTTCCAGCGCCCGCAGCTGTTCCAAAAATTCGGTCTGCTCGAGGGGAGTTGGAGCCAGAGCAGCAATTTTGAGCAAGCAGCTGCGACGATAGACGTATAAGCCTGTGTGACCAAAGTAGTGATGTCTGGCTCCTTCTTCGCGATGGTAAGGAATTGGCGCTCGAGAGAAATAAAGTGCGAAACCATTTCTATCCGTTACAACTTTGACCAGCTGCGGACTGGCCGCATCCTTGGCCGAAACCGCACGCGATAGCGTTGACATTTCTACCGACGAATCCTTGATTAATGGCTCTACCGCCGCGTCAATGCTGGCCGGATCGATGATCGGTTCGTCGCCCTGGACATTGACGACAATATCGTACTGCGGATGACTTTGAGCTACTTCCGCCAGTCTGTCGGTGCCTGAAGGATGATCGTCCCTTGTCATCGCCACCCTGCCGCCAAATTTTCGAACGACGACCGCTATGCGCTCATCATCAGTGGCGACGAGCACTTCTTCAACGAGGCTAGCTTTTTCTGTTTGACGATACACTCGCTCGATCATCGATACGCCCGCAATATCGACGAGCGGTTTGCCGGGAAACCTGCTGGAAGCGTACCGAGCGGGAATGATCGCAACAACTTTTCCGGTGACTTCGGACATGTTCTTTCCTTTGCAAAGGCTGACAGAGAAAGTGTCACCAATTTTTGGTCCGTTTTTGTGAGCTACAATTAATAATATCGGTCTCTGCTTTGCCGTTTGAGCAACTGCACTATAGGGCTTAATTCTGGACAGGTAGTGGTTTTGGCTGCTTGTAAAGTGATGAGTTTTACGTCATGCCGAAAATTTGAAGATACCTACAATGTCTTCTTCGTCTGCCCCGGTGTAAGAAAACTCCTTACGAATGCTAGATGAGGTAACTTTCTTTGAGCTGTAAATGCAATGAAGTTGGTGATAGTCAGATCGTTCAAAAGCTGAAAAGCCTGGAAGGTGAGCTTGTTGAGGTCGCTCGCAAGGTACTCAAATCAGCCAGTGATCCAATGACAGGCGTGATTCGATTTCTGCACGAAAGACCTGAAAATTCGTCCTTGCCCGGTTATCTGATCAATGGGGTTCTTGAGCAGACTTTCGGCACCGAAGAGATACCGGGGCTGATTCGCATCCTGGCTGGCCATGCCCGCGAAGTGGTGAGGCATGCGAATGTGATCGAGCTGATTAAAGAGCATCCGACCACAGAGAAGTGGCAGGATTTCTTGATCAAACAAACTGATCGCGTCAAATTCGAAGTCGCCTTCGAGAAAGGCAGCTTGGTTTTGAAGAATATCAACGGACTAATCGGCATCGAGCACGGAATCGAGCTGCCGCTCGACAAAATCCAGATCAATCCGCCTAACTTGATAGTCACAGTGAAGATGGGGATGCTGCGTCCGCAACGCGTTGTGAGCATGTAGTTCAAACGAATCGCCAGTGCAACAAATCAATGATCGATCGGCCTCGGTGAAAGTATTTGCTCACCGGGGTGGTCGCAAATCTACTCCGGAGAATTCGATGGCGGCTTTCGAGCACAGCCTGCACCTGGGTGTGCATGGAATCGAGCTCGATGTCCAGCGCTGTTCTACCGGCGAATTAGTCGTCATTCACGATGAGACGATTAATCGCACCACCAATGGTGTGGGTCTAGTGAAGGATATAAGTCTGTCAGAGTTAAAACGGATCAGCAACGGTAAGTGGTTCGGGCAGGAATTCGAAGAACAGCGCATACCCGCTCTTCTGGAAGTTCTCGATTTGATTGATGGAAATCTAATTGTCAACATCGAAGTTAAGAACAGTCCAGTCGATTACCCCGGCATCGAAGAAGATCTGCTGGAAGTTATATCGCATTACAAATATCCGGATCGTTTGTTGATCAGCTCTTTCGACCACAAAGTGTTGTTGCGTCTCTCGCAGGAATGTGAGTTGCAGCTTGTGCTTCTTGCTGGCTGTGCATTCTACGATTTGCCGGCATATGCCACCGCAATCGGTGCGTCTGTCTGGCATCCTCCAGTTGATATCATCCGCCCAGATCTTGTCGAAGAGGCGCACGCCGCCGGACTTGCGGTCAATGTTTGGACGGTGAATGAGGAACGGCAGTGGCGCTCGCTGATAGCAATGGGCGTGGACGGCATCATCACTGATGATCCGGCTGGGCTGATGAAATATCTCGATCGCCTTGCCCTTGCTAGTGACTCAGTTTGCTGATGCCAGCGGCTGCTCTCTCCGTCAAAGCTGGATCCGTTGAATGACGAATTGCCGCCTCATAATCAGCCTTAGCATCTTTGAAATTTCTCATGAAAACTTGCACAACCGCTCGCACGTAATAAGCTTCCGCGTGCTTCGGGTTATCCACAATGATTTTATTCAGGAGCGTCAAGCTCTCGGTATAGTTGCCCGTCCTCAAACTTGCGATGGCACTTTTGAGGCGTATCGCATTTGCGCTAGGGACAGTGCTCTTTGTTGAATACTGCATCGGTGGTAGTGGCATACCGGGGGTGGAGTTGTGCATCGGCGCGGGCGTTTGA
>CAJCHQ010000313.1 GCA_903970295.1 Bryobacterales bacterium | reverse complement strand
AGCCTGCAAGAGGCTCGTGAAGAAGCTTACGAAGCCCTGCGATCAATCTCATTCAAGGGTCTGGATTACCGTAAAGACATCGCTGGGAGGGCCCTGACAAAATGCCTATCAACCTAGCATTCATGGCCTCGGGGCGCGGCTCTAATTTGCAAGCAATTCTTGCCGCAATAGAAAGCGGGCAGGTCGATGCCAAATCTGCGCTAGTTGTCACCAATGATGCCTCAGCCCCAGCCCTCGAAATCGCCAGAAAATACGCTGTTCCAGCCAGAGGCATACCCAGCGCCGGTCTTACTCGCAGCGCCCACGAAGCAGCTGTGCATGAGGAGCTGGCCAATCACAAAATCGATTATCTGGTTCTGGCAGGTTACATGCGTATTCTCACCAAAGAATTTTTGCAACCTTTCAAAGACCCGCGCGGCTTCTATCGAGTGATCAATATCCATCCTTCATTACTGCCCGCTTTTCCTGGCAAACACGCTTATGAAGATGCTTTCAACTACGGCGTCAAGCTATCGGGCATCACAATTCATTTTGTCGATGAAGAGGTAGATCACGGTCCGATTCTTGCTCAAGAATCTTTCCCACGACTGATAGACGACACGCTGGAGACTTTCAAAGCTCGCGGGCTGGCAGTCGAGCACAAGCTCTATCCCCAGGTGTTGCAAATGCTTGCCCAGGGCAGAATTCCTATCTCGTTGCAGGAGCCCGTCCAAAGATGAAGGAAGCGCAACCCATAATAGGCGCAAACGGCAAGAACAGTGCCACGACTAAGACGTTGTGCATAGCGGTGTTCCCTAAAGATTCTGCGACCTCTTTTCCCTTGTATTGGTTGCAACTAGATGCGCATTCGGATTTGAGCGAGGAGAGAATCAGTAAATGTTTGACTGAAGTCTTGTCTGACCCTTTACAAGAAGAACTCTGGGTCTGCGACCCGTACAAGCGCCAGGAATGGATCAAAAAATGGCATGCGCTCGGTTATCGATATTGGGCCGAGAAACAATTTCTCTTCGGCGTCACAGACAACCTCGCGCATACCGTCGAGGAAGCACTTCGCCTGCTCGGTTTGCCGGATCACATTAAAGTGGCATCCGGTCGCGGCTACTTGTTCGCCAGCCCGGGCATGAGCCACGAAAGCCATACCGACAAGACCGGCGACGCCGCCGACCAGAAAATCTTCGAAGACGCAAAAGACATAGATCATTACGCACTCTACCGTTGGTATCACCCAATTGTCGAGAACTGGTCGACTCACGATCTTGCTGATGCCAATCCTTCACAGCTATTTGCCTTTCCGGCCAAGCAGTTGCCACCGCCAGCCGAAGTGACAACGATTTCTCTGGAAGTGCCGGACGCCACTTTGGCGGTTCTGAGCAAAGATAGATTGTTGGCCCTCAATCTGGCAGAGATGAAAGCGATTCGACTCTATTTCCGCAAGGCGTCGACAAAAAAATCACGTCAAGAAATCGGTCTCAGCGAAAATCCGACCGATGTCGAATTGGAAGTAATTGCTCAAACCTGGTCGGAACATTGCAAACACAAAATCTTCAATGCCACGATCACGCATTTCGACCCCCATCGACCGGGCCGCAGCAAACAGGTGATCAACAGCCTCTACAAGACCTATATCCAGGGTCCGACCAAAGAATTGATGGAAACCCGCAAAGACTTGTTGTCTGTCTTCAAAGATAATTCCGGCGTCGTGCGTTGGGATGACAAACATGCTGTTTGCTTCAAAGTCGAAACCCACAATTCGCCTTCTGCGCTGGAGCCTTACGGCGGAGCGCTGACCGGCATTCTGGGAGTGAATCGCGATGTGCTGGGCACCGGTCTTGGTGCCAAGCCGATTTTCAACACTGACGTCTTCTGCTTTGCTTATCCGAAACAATCATTGCCGCAACGACCGAAACTTCTGCCCGCCAAAACCATCCTCGACGGCGTTCGCAAAGGAGTCGAAGATGGCGGCAATAAAAGCGGCATACCGACCATTAATGGAGCGATCTTTTTCGACGATGATTACCGCGCTAAGCCCCTCGTTTTCTGTGGCACCGGCGGTATCATGCCTCTGAGCGTACACGGAATGGTCGCCTATGAAAAGCACACGAAGAGCGGTGACACCATTGTCATGGCTGGTGGGCGGGTGGGCAAAGATGGAGTTCATGGAGCCACCTTTTCCTCAGAATCTTTGCACGAAGGATCGCCACTGTCGGCTGTGCAAATCGGTGATCCATTCACACAAAAGCGGCTGACCGACTTCGTCATCGAAGCTCGAGATGCTGGATTGATCACGGGACTTACGGATAACGGCGCCGGCGGTCTCTCGTCGTCGGTCGGAGAAATGGCCCAACAAACAGGTGGTGCCACAATCGAATTGGAACATGTGCCGACAAAATATCCGGGACTGGCCGATTGGGAGATTATCGTTTCAGAATCGCAAGAGCGCATGACTTTAGCGACCAGAGACTTTGCGAAATTGCAGGAAATCGCGACTAAGCACAGCGTGGAAGTGACTGATATCGGGGTTTTCGACAGTCAGGGGTGCTTCACGATCAAGCGCGCTGGCAAGGTTATTTGCGCTCTGGAATTGTCGTTCTTGCACGATGGCTGCCCGACAC
>CAJCHQ010000312.1 GCA_903970295.1 Bryobacterales bacterium | reverse complement strand
TTCTCATGGATTGTTGCTCAGGCAATTGGAAATCTTGGCCGTCCTCGCTGGAATTGGCAAAGTGAGCTACTTGCTGAACTTCGGATACTGGAGAGTCTGCGCAACGAATGGTTGAGGCATCGGTACCAACCTCCGAGTATTGAACTCTCTCTCTCTCTTATCAAACTTCATTCTAATAACCGTAACAACTATCGGGATAAGCCGAATATACCACTCATACGTCCAGGATACAGCAGGGGTCCAAAAATGGCCACGTCAGAAATGCCCCCAATCGTCGCATCTCGGCCAGTCGCCGTCACCATTAAAATTCTTGTCCAACTCTGTTGCCTATCAGGCACTCGACTTCTTGTTGCGTCGCCGGTCGATAGTCCAGAGGGCGAAGACAGCAATTGCTGGGAATCCGCCAACAAACGGCAGACATCTATCAAGAATATCGAGCTGCATCGCAAAATCGAAGGCGCGGTCGTAGAGACTCGCCTACTGATTGAAGAAGTGCTTTGGCAGATTATCTGGCATCCAGCACTCCCGTGGCCCAGACATACCTGATTTCCATTGATGCTCGCCCTGATGAGAGAAGATCACAAAATACCAAAGCATGACTATCCTAACAACCTCGGCAATAGCAGTAGCGATAAAATAACGACGCATAGCTAGACAGCTTCCTGACCTTGTTTACGTCGACAATCTGCCACCACGTCAAAAGCAGAGACGAACCGACGAGAATACTGGCTGCCGATTCATCGTGCAGCAACGACCACAGAATGAAGCCGACCCGAGTGAGCACCATGGCGCGCACTAAGTCGTCTTGATCGCAATACATTCCATGAAAAAGTAGCGCGAATTTTTTGCATCAGAAATCTTCGCGGAGTCGCACTCATATTTTGCGGAAACGGTAGCCAAACCAACGACAAATCCGATCACGATGACAATTAGGTATCGGCGAGTCAGTTGTGTCTTTGCTCTCATAGTTAAAATCTTACCGCGTGCCTAGCCGCCTCGGCGAACGCATTGGGCAAACCTCCGGTCACGAATCTGCAGCGGACGGTAGACTGTATGTGTATGGGCAAGTCAAAAGAGACGGGAAGGCGCGGGGCGTCGCACTGGTATGTGCGGGCCGGCATTTTCGCCGGATTCTTAGGCTGCCTATTGATGATCGCGATATTGACCTTGGGTTTGGAGCACCATCTAGCTTCCGCGAACCCGGATTTGCATGTCCTATCGGGACACAGCCCAGAACGTCTGCTCTGGTACTATGACGCGTTAGCTGCTCTGAACGTATCTCTGGCTCTATTCCCTTATCTTGTAATACTTCCGGCACTTGTTACAGGCGTCGGAGCATTTTCGGTTCATGCCATGGGCGTGCTAAAGGATGCCGACTCTACGGGCATGAAAGGCGGCATCCTCCATCTTTCACAACTGGAGGAACGTGCGTACAGTATCCTGTTATTCCTTTTGTTGGCGGGATGGCTTGCGATGTTTGTTTGCGTTCCGGCTCCTTTTCGCGGCCTTATGCTGAAACTTGGCGTTCCCGATTCTGCCGTTCAGTTTTCCGAGCCGGATATCGGGACTCACCGTGGCAAGTGACTACGCCCTAAGCTTCGCCGGTGATGGCGGCACATTGCAAGAAGGTCTGGTGCTATTCGTGGATCGGCATGACAAAATTGAAAAAACAGCCAGTGCTTGCGACGGCGGGTAGACTAGAAGCATGAGCAAATTGAAAGAGCTGGTCGGCAAAGGTTGGTCGCATTGGTACATGCGGGCTGGAGTTTATTCGGGCTGCCTTGGCGCTCAATTGCTTTTAGCAATGGCATTTCATCTCGCAGAACCTGTTTCAGACCTCCAACTTGATAGCAATCTGTATCACAGTATTGCCGCCTATCATCTTGCTCACGAATACGCAATTCTTGGTTGGGCGCTGATATTTATCAAATGCGTCAATTATGTGGTCTTTGCACCGGCTCTCGTTGTGGCGTTTTTGGGATTTTCGCTGGACGTTATTCGCCGACGACCGGGAATTACAGATGGGCTTCAAGGTTCCGACTCAACAGCGGAAAGAGATTCAACACCGACAGAATTGAAAATCTACGCTTCGATATCTGCGTTTTTGTGGCTTTTGTGGCTGTATTTTATCCAAATCACATCGGGTGCAATCTCGGTTCGACAAATTCTCGAGTCGCTAAATCACACCTAGGCGCCGGTCAAGAATCTGCGGGGCAGGATACTGGGGAATGAGCAAATTAAGAGAGCTGGTCAGGCAAGGTGGGTCAAGGTGGTATGTCATCGTGGCGATCCTAACAGGACTTAATCTTGCTATGCAAGCCGATCCGCGCGTCACAGTTCCTGTCGATGAAATCTTTCGTGCGGTTGGTTGGAGATGGACAATTAACAGCGGCTACAAACCTGAACTTCTTTCGGACAGTGAGTTCGAACGAATCAAAGCCGGACCAGCGTTTGCCAGAATGCAGACCAAAATACAGGATCTATCTAGCGCGTTCGAGTCCGAAGCCAGAGCAGAGAAAGCGTTGTCTGTTCTTTGTGTCATCCTGGTGACCGGCTATCTCGGCTTCTCTCTCGATGCCGGATACAAGTGGCTGCGTAAGTTTAGACGATATCCTAGTGAGACCTGATAACGGCTCGATTCGCCATCAAGAATTATCTGGCTTGAGGTGGCTCGTATGAAAACCTGAGTGCGAAACAGAAGCACCAGGCTCAGCCAATGGTTCCCAATCACTGTTCGAAACGCAGCTGATCCTTAAATCGATGCCCTTTGGATTTGGTTTTTTAGGTTGTGAAGGAAATTGTTAGTTCGAGATCGCGCATCCATTCGGACGCGGTGGACTAGCCCATGAACAGAGAGCGCGGTGTAAAATACGAGAAGCTGAAAGTTAACAGGCTAAAGTAAGTTGTGCGAAGACGTCTAATTGCAGCAGCGCTCGGAGTAGTGGTCAGCTTCCTCATCTGCGTACTAAGCAGCTATACGCAAGCGCGTCCTTGGGATACGTTTGGGCTGAGCTATCACAATAGTGACAGCGACTCCGCGGAATGCCGTCTCTGGGATCAAGCCTCTTGGTTAATGGGGTTGAATAACCTGCTTGTTAACGGTTGGACCTATGCAACTTGCGGTGCTGTCGCGGGGTTGTTTACCGTATACCTTCTGGACCGAGCAAAAACCGAGCCAAAATCGGAGCGAAAATAGATGACTTTTATTGTGCTATCAGTCAGTATGGTCCATCGAGCGAGCCCGACGTTAATGCGGTCTCCCGGTGCTATCTAAAGTTATGGCAACTAAGAGAGAACAAATAGAACTAGCTCTGAAACCGCTTATAACGCTACCCCTTTTGTCTATTGGTAGGGCTCACGCGCTGCAATGGTTTCACTTTGGGGAGGAACGAGAACTAGTTGACAAAAAGGGTAGAAAGAAAACCGTTGGCGCGTATGCGGTTCACGTGGAATGTGTTTGGCGGCTGGTTGGGCCTGATGGAATCATCACGTCTTCTGAAGACCGATACGGCTCGGTGTGCGAAGAAAATTCGGCAAACTTCGATTGGAGCATTGGCCCCAATTTGGGCGACACAATAATTGATCGTTTCGTTGCTAAACTTGCCGCGCAACCTCTGATGGTGGTGCAAGTCGAAGGAGACACGAGCTGCTGCTCCTTGGGTTCGGGCACATTGAGCTCTCAAGCGAGGCA
>CAJCHQ010000311.1 GCA_903970295.1 Bryobacterales bacterium | reverse complement strand
GGAAAAGAAAATGATCCCCTCCCAGCATCATTGGGGTAATAATGGTTTGCCACCCGAGTCGATCATCTCTGGACAATCGTCAATGTCGCGCACACTCTCCAGAATTCTCTGACGGCGGCTAATACTAATATGATGGCCGCCAACCAGAAGCCGCCATCGGCTGCGCCGCGGCATGCTAAATCGTCTCTGGAGAGAGATGCCTGTTGGCGGAAGAGTCAGTTAGGGTTGGCTATGCCTGGCAAGTCAAGGGGGGGCGGCGAAGGCCTTTCCTTCGCAGCAAGTGGCGGAGGCCACACACTCGTTATGGCGCTTCGCCTCAGAGCATGTACAGTTTCACTAGCTTTCTGTTCACTTCTTCGGCTCTGTACTGTATTTTAAATAGTGAATACGAAAGTCGACACTAATTAGTCTGGCTATGGGTACTCAATGGAGTCCGTGCGCACCGATCAGCTTAATGAAAGCGAAAAGCTTCTCCGCGCATTCTTCGACAGCATGCCTCAGCTGGGTTGGGCTGCCCAGCCCAGCGGATTTGTAGATTTCTATAATAAAAATTTCTATCTGTACACAGGCTGCACTACCGCAGATCTGGCAGGCTGGGGATGGAATGCTGTTGTCAATCCTCAGCTGTTGCCAGCTGTGCTGGATAGCTGGAAAGAGGCGCTTGCGAAAGCCGAAGACTTTGAAATGAAGATTCCTTTACGGAGGCACGATGGAGTTTTTCGCTGGTTTCTAACCCGGGCGACGCCCATCTTCGATAGTCATGGAAATTGCGTTCGGTGGGTAGGCGTCAACACCGATATTCAGGACGAAATGGACCGATCCAGCGCTCTTGCTCAAAGTGAGCGACAGTTTAGATTGCTAGCCGATGGTTTGCCCGATTTGGTCTGGATCGCCGACAGCAATTTTCTGTGCCGCTACTTAAATCAAAGGTGGGTCGAATACACAGGAATAGCGGCTAGTCAGGGTTACGGGACCGGTTGGCGCAGCGTCATACATCCCGATGATTTGCGCGATGCGGAGCATATTTGGGAGTCATGTATCCCTGCCAAAAGAGAATTCGAGTGTGAACAACGGTTGCGGGCCGCCGACGGGTCTTATCGCTGGTTTTTGGTCCGGGGCAAACCGGTAATTGACGACCAGCAAAATGCGACGTCGTGGTTTGGCACATACACGGACGTACATCTGAAAAATGAGGCAAACAACAAATTAGAGCGACTCGCCCGAGACCGGGATCAACAACTGGCGCACGCGGAAGCTTTAACAGAGTCAGTCATCGAATCAATCTCTGATGGCATAGTTGTATCTGATCCTCAGACCCGATTGACCTATTTGAACAGCGCCGCGCGCGACATGCTTCAGGGTCAGCTTGCACCTTATTCGCTCAAAGATGCGGCAGAGAACAGAAGGAATTACGACAACTCAGGTGAAAAACTATTGTCGGTCGACGAGTTGCCGCTCAGTAAAGCCCTCAAAGGCCAGACGGTAAACGATTATGAGATGATGCTCAAAACTCCGGATGGAAACGGCAGGATCGTCAGTGTTTCTGCCCGTCCGATCGTAGACCGGAAGGGAGAGTTTAAAGGAGCAGTGGCAGTAGTGAGAGATATCACTGCCAGAAAAAATGCGGAGTTCGCGCTGCAGCAAGCCCGTGATGATGCGGTGGAAGCGAACAAGCTGAAGTCTCAGTTTCTAGCCAATATAAGCCATGAGATAAGAACACCGATGAGCGGAATACTTGGGCTAGGCGAACTGCTGGCGGAACAGACCGAAGGTGAGTGCAAAGAACTGGCTGCGCGCATTTTGGTATCCTCCCAACATTTGATGAGTTTGCTCAATGATCTTTTGGACCTCTCCAAGGCAGAAGCTGGGAAAATAGTTGTTACTAACGAAATTCTTTGTTTGGCTCAGTTGGTTGATGATGTTTGTTCAACCTTCTATATCTCGGCTAAGAAAAAGCAGCTTGAGCTGAGGATGCAGCTAGACGAAGCACTGCCGGCGAGAGTCTGGGGAGATGGAAAGCTGATGAGGCAAGTGCTCCATAACCTGGTTCAAAATGCGATCAAGTTTACAGATGCCGGTCGAGTTATTGTTGAAGCCGCGCTGCAATCAAGAAATGAAGACTGTTTGATTGTCAGATTTTCAGTTCAAGATACAGGCATCGGTATCTCTGATGAAAATCGCAAAAAGCTTTTCAAAATGTTTGTTCAAGTCGATGGCTCTACCACCAGGCGTCATGGCGGTGCCGGTCTTGGTTTGGCTCTAAGCAAGCGGATAGTCGAAACGATGAATGGCGAGATTAGTGTTCACAGTACCGAGAATGAAGGCTCTATATTTACGGTTACCCTGCCGCTAAAGGTTTGTCACGACGAAGCTTAGACGAATTATTGTTAGTTGTCACAAGTGCTCCGCGCTATTGTTGTGCGCGCCAATGCTACCCATAGCTCGATTGCTTCTTCGTATTCCGCAGAGTGCAGTGACTCAAATGTCACATTAGGTAGGTAATGTTTGCAAGCTGGCATATTGCAAGCCACGCTGTGCACGAAATCCGAGTGGAACATAACAGCAACTACGCAAAAGCCAGAGGTTTCAGCTGAAGATCCACTCACAGAAGTTCTGCGTCGAGGTGCTGAGCATTGCTTATTCAAGCTCTAGAAGCCGAAGTTGAAACCCGGCTAGGTAAGCTAATCGAAGGAATCAAGTTTGTCGATGGTATCAAACCACGAGGCTAGAGTCATGTCACGCGCAGATAATCCACAACTAGAAGGTCAACTCGACAAGCTCTTCAAGACGGGAGACACTTCCAGTCAAATTTTCAGAGATGCATATAGTGATACAGCCGGAGTCAGATGGGACCACTCCGGGACTTCAGATACGATCAGCCAATATTTGCCATCGATAAGTATAATGGACTGGTACGGGAGAGACGGTTACCATCAGTCAGGCTCAGAGGCAAGCTTTAGCAGCATGACCGGTGATGCCTCTACCCTTAGTGCACAATTTGCCGCCTCTTCTGGTGATAATGTCGTTGGTAGCAACGATTCTAGCCCTTTCGCGAATCTCACTGAAGCGCAACAGCAAACGCTTGCATCGAATGTGCTAACGCTGGAACAGAGCGTGCAAGCCTTTGAGCAATTATTCGGCATCGGCAATGGTTCCACACCAGGTACTGGCGATGTCCCAGCTGGAAGTAACGCGGCGACGTCCGACACACCTCCAGCGACGGCAGCGACAGCTGACGCCACTACATCTGGCACCAAAAATGCCGCCCTAACTAATCAAGCTGCTTCCGGCAATGACACCAATGGCGATGCAGCCGCTTCCGAAGGGAGCGCTTTGCCAACATCCGTTGCTCCTGCCAATGGTTCTATTACAGCTGCCGCTCCTGAAGGCGGTGCGCTTCTCTACAGCAACAGCTTCAACAGCGCCGGAAGCGACGCCGCTAATGGCGTCACAAATGGTATCAATGATGTGGCAGGACAAGGTACCAGCCTGACCTGGAACGCATCTGGCGGCATAGGCTCGGACTTGGCATCGAATGTTTCTTTTGGCACAAATGGTGCCCAGATTTCAACCAACCTGGCGGCGAAGACTTCTGGATCGTTCTCCCTTAATGAAACCATCGGCAGTGGCGGAAATATAGATTCGAGCGGTAGTCCTATCACCATACAAGCTGAAATGTCCGGTAGTCAGAACTGGGATGCGCTCTGGATGTTACCACAAGGCGGAGGCAACGGCGCTCAAGAACTTGATTTGCAAGAGGCTGGATTTAGTGGATCTAACAGTCTATCAATGCACTATCATGAGCCTGATGGCACCACGATCGGACAAACGGTGCAAGCACCGAGCGGCGTCAATCTCGCGAACATGAATACTTACGACTGGACTATTCAACCAAATTCTTCCGGCGGTAGTACTATCACCGAGTCAATTGACGGGCAGGATGTAGGCACGATGAATACTCCCCAAAATGTGCTTGCCCAGCCTATGAAGCTTTTAGCCGATTCCGCCCTGGCGACACCTGGTGACGGTTGGCAAGATGCTCCCGTACAATCGAGCACACCCTTTACTATTTCTGGCATACAAATTTACCAATAGTTAGCGACAACCTCATAAGAAAAAGATTGCCAGCGCCGATTCGCTCCGCGCTCTTTTCTTAATTTTGCACGGCAGCGTCATCAGCAGTGCGACTAATTAATTAGTCGACTGAGGGCAAGGGCAACCGGAACTTGTTCGTGGGCACGAAGGAGCTAGGATCACTCCGGCTCACACGGTCCAACCTTCAGCATTTGCCAGAGTGTAACCGCCTTCTGCAAATGGGTTGCCGAGAAATTAAACGGCTATTGGTGCGAGACGGCTATTACCGTTTCCGAGGTCATCGCCCCTTACGTCGATCCCAGCATCAATGTAGCGTTGAAAATACCCGACCCTATATCGCGAAAACTAGGCGGCTGGAGCACCATTGACGTGCTCATTCGCAACTACGCTGGTTGGATCGATGAATATACCCGGGAGCAGGACGCCCGCCTGAAAGAAATGTTCAAAGCAAAACCAGCCTCTTCTCCAGATCAAAAAGGCGGGATAGTGAATTTATTGAGGACCGAAAAGGCAATGCTAGCTTGCGTTTCCGAGTTTTAATGGGGCAGACGAGGGGATTCTTCTGCTGGACCGGAGCGAACATGGCTTAGTAGCTTGCGAAGCTCCACGGAGTCACTGTTTTGTCTCTGCCTTAAAGGTAGTCTAATGGTACCGAGGAGCACGTCGCTGCATTAAATCCCGGGAGTTTTCCCGGGAGTCCGTTTTAGCCTTAAGTTCTTCCTGATGGCCTTTGCCGATACAGCCGTGGCAATATATCATTTAGATTTTAACGCTCATCTTTTCGCACAATTGAATCGGCCCCGTTCTCTCTCAGTCAGATTCACATTCGTTTCCCACACCTGGCAGATACCCAGCGACATCCCAGAAAAAAAACTGGGAGGTTCAGGCCACAAGCGTGTCAGCTGAAAAAACAGTGCCTGAGGGGATTTGCAGATGTCTGACGATTTATAAAACAGAGAAGGATAGAAGAAAAGAATTTCCAAAAGTGTCAGGCGTTTCCAGGCAGACACGTTCCCTTGAATAAAGAGAGGCGACAATGAAAATCGAATCAACCGCACATCACTACAACCGCACTAGATTTCTTGCGATAGAGTGCCTAAAAAATGACATGTTTTCTTCGGTTCGGCAGCACATAAGCGCTGCTCAACCATTTGCATTGATCACGGCTTCGCGTCATAACAAAACAGTCGCTGAGAATGACGACGTCAACATTCGCCTGGTTGCGCATCTCAAGTCGCTTGGGCTTTCTGCAACACTGCTCCGTTTCCAATCTCGGGGTGGCGCACAGAATGCTTTGTTTGTGCCGCATTCAGTGTCACTGCCAACAGTTATGCAATTAATGAGCGAGTACAAACAGAGTGGCGCTGTCATCAGTGACGGCATCGATGTCTCACTTATCGATGCAGTCGGAGCTATCGAAAGAAATATCGGCAGCGGGGTTGTAACGGTGACAGCTTTGAAGGACCTCTGGTCGGATGCACGCGGGTGCGAATTTCACTCGATCGAAAGCGGGTTTGTTACTGGTAATTCGCTTGACCATTGGGCTTATGCTATGGCGGGACTCAGTTCCGATCTGACAAGAGCAAAGGATTTTTTCAACGGCTATAAGAACGGAGCTATGGTCTGCGCAGAGAAGTCCTTGCCGGGTCAAGGTGCTTTCTTTGCGAATACATGACGAACGACCGACACAGTCATTGGTTGCCCATCGTGCAAAATAGTCAGACTTAAGTTGCTATCAGGCTTTCCCAAGAGAGCATTTACAAGATAATCGCCATCGAGTGGCAATCCATCCACTGCTGTTATGCAATCCCCTGGCTGGCAGCCTGACTTCTCAAGATCGCTGCCAGGGAAAATTTCGATGATTGAGCCGGTCTTTTTGTCCAATCGAAGTCCAACTGTTCCGAGCTGAGTTGCGAAAGCCGGAATTTCCGCCTGATGGGCAAAAAATCTTCGATCGCGCTCGTCACGATACTGTTTCATACTGCGCGCTTTTTCTTCACGAGCAACTTCGTCGGCCTTATTTTTTTCGTCCTGGCGCGCCATCTCAGCGTCATGTTTTCGTTGCCTTTCTTCCGTTTGTTCCTGATTGACCCTAATAGTTTCTTCGATGGCGTGCTTGCGGTCCAGTATCGCTTGCTGACTAGCTGCTTGTTCTGCGGCCCGCAACTTTGTTTGTTCGGCCTCACGTTTGAGTTCCACCGGCAACCTCATTTCTTGGCATTTTTGCCATTCGGTGGGAATGAGAAATTCGAGATCGCCGGTCGCGGGATTTGAAGAAGACAAAATAATTTTGGAATTTCCGACTGACCACTCAAAGTGAGAGTGTGCTGTGGTGTCGATTGGTTCGTTTACTTGAGGTTCGCCGTACTTTTTAGTAAGCGCAGAGGCGATGATTGCAATGTTAGTAGCTTTCACCTGTCCGCCGAATCGTATAAGCCGCTGCTCACCATCTGACGTTTGAAAGAAGCAAAATATCGGTCCTGGCTCTGGGAAAAGGTAGAAGTTCGCATTGAAGACCTGATACTGACCGAAGTGAGTTTCTGGATCGAGCGACCCACCGATTTGCGGCAATGAGTCTGGTCTGATCGGATCTGGTGGCGGACTTTTCTGAAATTCTTTAAAAGTCATACCGAGTCTATAATTGCAGAGCGAAACATTTTGGTTGTCTGCTATATAAGAAACCGGCGTTTCTGGCTTCAAGGCTGTTGCAGGAGAATTTTCTTGTTGCTGGTTTGCTTCAGCATGGAAGACCTCAGCTGGATCTGGTAGGTCGATTGTGTTCTTATCCAAGTTCTTCTGGTGTATTTCGAGGTATTTTCGAACTTCGGTATCGGTCATGGTGCCAAGCGGGTGCGCATCCTTCCAAGCCTTATCAGCATCGGTTAGTCGTTTTTGTTCTGCGAACCGCGCTATCTGAGCAGCCCAAACAGCCTGCCCATCTGCCGTATAGTGACCACCGTTCGCTTGCTCATCCTGGTCGGCTTTTTCCATAGCATTTACGTTTTCTTTGACATGTGTCAACGTGTACTTTCGCATTGCCTCAAGTTGTGTTGAGTACGGCGTAACTCGGACAGCTTCTCTTACTCTTTCGGCGATTTGTCTTTCCTCGTCACTTGGAGTACTCGCCGGCATTGAGCATCCCAAGAGCAATGACCCTGTTGTTACCGCAGCCATAAAGCTGACGAGAAGAAAGACAGAAAATCTCCTTGACGCCGAATTCGATGCCGTACGGTCGAAATTGCGCACAGTGGGTTGGCAAGACAGGCATGTAGACCAGGACACTTTTATTTTTCCTTTGGCATTGATCGCCTTATAGGGAAGTTATTCCCAGCCTACAACAAGACGTATACGTCTTGGACGGAAACGTCCTAATTTCATAAAGTTTCGGTTGTGGATAAAACAACGCGAATTCAAAAAAGACTTGCCCGAAACGTCAGGGAGCTACGTTTGGAGAAGGGATGGAGCCAAGAGCTGTGTGCCGACAAACTAAATGTCGCTACCGCATATCTTTCACGCGTTGAGAGAGCCGCTGTTAACGTCACTTTGAAAAATCTGGTTAAAATTGCCAGTGGTTTTGGGATCGATGTCGCCGAGTTATTGGCTCAGTAGTTGCAGTTCGATCAAATGGTGTTGTTGGCGATAGCGTTATTCAAACGTGCGGCGGAGGCAGCCGAAGGGCTGTTTTTTTGTATGAGTGTTTTCGTAGCCATGTGGTGTTGATCAGCTTTGGCCATGGCAGCATGTTGGTTACTGCTGATCTTTTCCAGGTGTCCATTCTGCTGTTCAAGCAAAGCGACGATCTTGTCGCCGTTAGGCGGCATGTTAGGCTCTCCGCTCTGAGACGGAATATATGCTTGAAATGGCATATCGGTGATGTTGGGAGTCATTGGCGGCGGTGCCGGAACTCCACCCATCGAAACTGTCTGACCAGTAGATGGATCAAAGTGAAAGTGCCAGGGATCGTTCTTGAGCGCAGCACCACCTTTACCACCATGTACAAAGCCGGCATGGACTAGGTACGGCATCGCCTGCGCATAGTTCTGAATGTCTAGTGCGCGACCGAAGTTATGGTCAGAATGCCCAGGCAAGGCGACCGCTTGCTTACCATGTTTCTGCGCATACAGAGAGGCTTGCTCTGATAAAGATCTAAAAGCAGAATTGATGTGAATTGCTACGCCATGAGCCGCCGCTTCATTCTGAGCTGCCAGGAATGCTTTGGCTGCATCATCTTGGAGCTTGAATCCATGTCCAATATCAGTCATACCGCCTGAGGATTGCGCCGCAATCGGTGGAGCAAAATTCATCTGTGAGGCAATTGGACTGCTGAACATTGGCGTCAGCATACCGCCGGGAGCAATTGTTGCCGTTGTCTCACTATTGGGCATTTGGGCGGCAGCTCCTTGATCAATGGCTTTAGCACCAGATTTGGTCCCACCGCCTAAGTCTATATGCAGAAGGTTGCCGATCCAAGAGATTATGTTCGATAACGCGTCAGCAAAACCGTCTATGGCATGTGTGGCAAAGTTTATTGGCGTAGCTAATGCGTCAAACAGATTCTTGCTGTCTGCCAGCATCTTGAGAAAAATATCCAGCCCACTGACTACGAGATTCAAAGCACCAAGCAAGGGTCCGGCGATTAGTTTGATCAGCATCTCTCCGGCCGGACCAGCCAAAACTGTTCCGAGATGTTCGAGAGACTTACCTAAAGGTTCAAGCACTTTTGAGAAGCGATCGCCGATCTTGCCCAGGGAGTCGCTGATACCGGTGAAATGTTTGGATATTTCTTGGATCTCTGGAGCCTTTAGAAAAGCGTCCCAATGTTGTTGGACCAAATAAACTGCTGCGCCGATGGCCGCAAACACAGCGACAATTTCTCCGACACCGCTGGCAGCAGCTGCTATGCCAGCGACAAATTCTCCGACTGTGGCAATCACTTCTATCAGGTTGAAGCCGACCACGAATGCGGATATCGATTCTACAAAACCTGTAACCGCTGCCACTGCTGATCCGATCGCGCTCATGAGTGGAAGTAGCGCCGCATTGAGGACACCAAATAAGATACCAATCTTCACTCCCCAATCAATTAACGTTTTGACCAAAGGGACGTTGGCGATTTTGATGATGTCTGTGAATAGTTCATTGAGTGCGCCTAATAGCGGATTTACGAGGTCCAGGAGAGGCAGTCCGACTAAGATTGCGAGTGAAGAAGAGAAGCGACCAAGATTGGTGTTTAGTTGCCCGAAAGAGTCTTGAAATGCTTTAGACATTTGATCCCATGACTGTGTCTGGCTTTTTTCAGCGGCTGCCTCTGCTAACTTGGTCGCCATATACACGTCAAAAGTCTTTCCGAGTGCGTGCTCGTTTGAGTGTAAATATTCGGTCGCTTCTTTCAGGATTGTCCCGGTGTTAAGACCGACCATATCGGCAGCCTGTTTGGCAATTAGTTGGTACTGGGGATCGTTCTCTGATACACCGCTATTCAGTGTTTGTTGGACACCTGCGCTCAGTGCCGCCATTTGTCCTCCAGCCGTGCGGATGTCTATGTGTTTGCCGGTCATGGTGCTCACAGCCGCCTCAACCTGCATTCGTTTGTTTGGATCGGCTAGCAAACTTTGGAGATTTTTTGCAGCATCGTTGGCATCTAAGCCCATGCCTTTGTAGAAGCCACGAAGTTTTTCGACTGTCTGCGCTATTGCGCCTACGTCTTTACCTGCGACTCCGCCAAATTGATCAAACAGGGAAGAGGCTTCCTTGATGCTCGCTGCGACGTCGTTTACAGTGAGGTTTAGGTCTTGCATTGTGGTCACCAAACCTTCATAGACACCTCTTACGTCAGTCGCAGAGCTTCCGGTTTCTTTTAACTGTGTGGCAAAATGAGCAGCAGTTTCGGCGCTGAGATCTAAAAGCTTCATTGCCTGACCAGATATTGTCAAATAATCTGTTAGCTCTGGATTGAGACCACTAGCCAGAGACAGCCCTTCGTTCTCAAACGCTGAGCCGAGTTCAGTGATACCATCTGTAGTGAGTCCCGTAGTGGCTTGCAATTCGGATATTCGGCTGGTGAATGCAGACAATCTCTCTGATCCCATGGATCGCAACATGCCAGAGGTGGCATCCGAAAGCTCATCCATGCTTTTGATGATTAAGCCGAATGATAGGGTTTCGAAATTGTCCTTCAGAAAACCCATCCCCTCTTTGAAAAATTCAGTTGGGTTCAAAGCACCGAAAAACTTTTTGGCAAAGCTTTCTTTACTTTCGGTAGCTTCTGCCGAATGTGCAGCATGGTGCTTTGAAGAGCCAGAACCGGATGCCGAGGTATTTGTGCTCACTGCCGAAGGACTGCCCGTGGCACCGCTACCGTTGATAGCTTCAACAGCAGACAGGAGCTTTTCTCCATACCGCCTAACACCTTCGCCAAGTTCGGCGGCCATGGCTGCCATCTCTTCCAGATATTTCTGATTGAGCATCTGCGAGCCTGAATTGTTTTGGCTTTTTTGCAGATCCCGTAATGTATCGCCCAGGTGATTGAAGAGGATCTCCTGCTGATCGAGGTAGTCTTGAAAGTCATTCATTGGTCTGTTTCCGAGGGATGTTGCTACATGTTTATTTTCGCACCATTTCAAGTGCGGGACCCGCAACGCATGAGTGCCGACCGAATAATTTTGCCGACTCCGAAATATTAAACGATACTACAGACAGTGCCTCCTAACGAATCTGAGAGTTGGACAGTTAAAGGCGCGTTTTATTAGGCTGGTCAGGGAGCCAATCCGAGTTTCTTACCAGTTAATTCTGCTGTTTTACTACTGGCGAGCCTGAGAGTGATCACCACAGGGCGACTATCTTCGGACTTTCGAGAAAAAACTTGGAGAGTGGCGAATGACCATTTATTAGAAAAGGCGCATTAAAATGCGGGCGTCTGCCTCCGGGCAGGAGGAATGCCTTCCAAGCGGGCCAAACTCTCCACTGTCGAACCCAGAGATGCCTCTGATAAGGCTTTTTATTGTTTAGGTGACTGGTTTTTTAATGGACCTTTGGGACCACGGCCGGCACTCCTGTCAAAATTTCTCCTCTTTGGGCAAGGTAGGCGCGCTGACAGGTAATTTGGAATGCAGGAACGGTTGCAAGTGAAACAAACGGGTGACGATAAACATGAATGAGCAATTGCGCGACAAATTGGCTTTAACTGAAACGGGGGTTGCGATGACTTTTAATCTGAGCGAGGCTTGTGAATATCTATGCATTGAGAGAAAGGAATTCGACCAGTTTAACGAAAGCCGACTTGGACCATCAGATCTTATTTTCGATGGGCATCCAGCCCGACTGAATATTAACGGGCTGCCTTATTTCACTAGAGAAGTTCTCGACGCTTGGAAGACATCAATCTATGATCACCTAATAGGCCGAGGCGGAGATGTGCTTCGGCGGATCAGGCGTGTTGCAGTAGCGCTATCGGAGTGACCTCACTGTGCGGGCTGTTTGCTCGGGCTCGACTCTTTTGCCGTCGCTATTAACCTGCAACCCATCTACAATATTGGCAGCTGCGGCAAGTGCCTCTAGAGCGATGCCAGTTGATTCTGGTGACCAGTTCTCGTCGAGTTCGTACCAGGCGTTAAGTGCAATTACCTTTGACGGATACTGCTCCGCAAACAGACTGAATGCTTTCTTTCCGGGACCGTTCAGATAAGTCAGATGGAAAAGACCATTTCTCGATAAAAATCTGCCGGCAGACTTTCGAACGACACCGGGATCTTTGTCATCATAATCAAACATGAATAAATTGCCCCGGGCTTTCTCAATGATGCTCGATTCCAACTCAAGAATGGTTATTAGCACCAGGTCCTCTCCAAGAAGCCTTGAAATGGTCTTGTTGATCGCTTCTAGAGCGCCTGCCCAGCTAAGGGCGCCATTGGACTTGAGCCGGCGCAGAACTTTCTCGGTCGCTGCCAGTGCAAGGCGCGAAACGAGGCTGTCGAGAAATTTATGGGAGCCTTCACGTAGGTACTCCAAATCGTGCTCAACATCGATTTGCCAATCTATCTCGCTAAAGCAATTCCCGTCGCTGTCGGAGGGGCAGCAACCGCGAGGCGTCAGTAGATCATTTGCATTCGCCATCCCAGGTATGGTTCTGTGGCTGTGCCTATGAGTTTTTTCTTGCAGGTCGTTCAAAGAGATAGCAGTTACGATCATTTCTGGTCTGACCCTTTGATCGGGTTGATGATTTGCTAGATCGTTTTCTGTCGGGTGCCATGTATCTTGCCGGGCTAACCAAGCCTGAAGCGCGTGAAGAGTTGAGGGATAGCTATCCGTAAATAAGGCGAACGCAAGTCTTCCAGCGTCGGCGAGATATTTCATCATGCCAAATACATCAGGTCGGTCAAGAAGCATGCCTGCAACTTCGATTGCTATTTGTTCAGTATCTCCTTCTCTGGGAAACATTCGCAGGCGATCGAGCAGCACTTGGGCAGTAGCTGGGCCAAGATTATCCGGCAGTGAATCGGCAAACTCAGAGAGGGTCCCAAAGATGCCGGCTTTAAAGTACTCTTTCACCAAACTCTCATCGAGATGCCCATCGGCACTGATGATCTTGAGCAGTTGAGGTAGGTGCTCCTGTTCAAAAAATGCCCGGATGGCAGAGAGCGCGTTTTCATCATTGTGTGTAGCACTCCAGCAAAGCTTCTCAAGGACATCAGGTGTTGGCATTTCACGGGACGGCTTACAGCAGCCTACAGGAGGCAGTAAGCCTGTTGATAGCGCCATCTCTTTTTCAACTTCTTGTCGAATTGACGCTGGCAGCAAGTGAGGCTTCGGCATTTGCTTCCGGCTTTTACTGTCTCTCTTCCAGCTAACGACTGACCAAGTGCGATCCAGTAACGACTGGGAAAGCGTTATGCCGCATTCCTGGCAGCGTTCTAAAATCTTTGCGAACCGTTCGGTCATGTCTGAGATTGCATAGATGCTGTGAATGCCGTCTCCGTGTTTGAAAAGCAAATTCAGATCGAAGATCGCGTCATAGACCTCGTCAATAGTGAATGGCTGTTGCAGGTATTGCAGTGCCTTATTTTTGCTGGCTGCGATATTTTCGTACATGGGTGCCTCCTATTTGGCGTGATGTTTTTCTAAATGACCTATCAGCCAAAGGCGCACCACGGCATTTCACTCTGTCAGGACGCCTGTGTCGAACAGAATTAATCGTATGAGCATCCCGTCGCTGCATTTCATAGTCACGCCGACAAATTGTGAGATGTAATGTTTGAGGCAGCTTTTTATGTTTGCGAGTCAAAGTCTCCGAGCCGATTTTCTCCTCGCATCTGCCGAGTAGAGCTATCTTCGACGATGCAGCAGAGGTGGGTTGGTGCCTCTCTGTGGCGTCGGTAGATGATTGCAAGCGTTCTGCTCGCATGTGCCTCAATCGCTGCAACACAGCTGCCTTAGCAACAGCGGCACTAATAACTTCTTCAGCATTCTCATCTTGGAAGCGGGGTACCTTTTGCTTTCTTTTGACGTCAGTTACTTCCGCAAGTTTTCCCAAGGAAAATACTGGCGGCTCCGGTTTAGTTGGGGCTGGTTTCTTCGATTTCTGGTGAACACGGCGGCTGATGGTGACACGTTTCAGCAGGAGATGCCCAGAAGATTGATGGTATTCGATGGCAACGAAGTACGAACTTTCACAGCTGAAACATTTGCAGCTAGCGTGATGCTCCGAAGTCTGCCGGATAGTCTCGATCTGTTCCATTGCTAGGTAGGTTGTATCTACGCGACAGTAGGAACCTGTGTCTGATTGACGGTGTCGGTTTTGCTCAAACTTCCAATCAGCGGCGATTTGTGATTTAACAGATTCGATGAATTCGGTTTGATGCTCACGATCAGCAACAGGGACTCGAAAGCTGATGACTTCGCTAGCAGTGGGCTGTAGATCGGGAGATGTGAGGAACCATGCATCGGGAGCAAGTTTTCTATCTATTCCATCAATCGACACCGTTCTCAGTCTCGACTGATTTCGCTTTGCCAGGTATTGAAAGCGGTAATGGTTTGTAAGTGCGAGTGGTTCGATGCTTACTTGGATCTGGTTGGTCTTATATGCCTGACCATCTGCCTTTCGGAATACGTCTGACGGAGCGACCGATAGCCATAGTTGTCGAAGATCTTCTCGTATAGGCTCCCGATCATTGATGGCGATCAGAATGTGGAAGTGCAGAATGTTGCTTCTCTCAGCTCTGGCAATGAAGGACGGGGCTAGTCCATATACCGCCGTCAATCCTGAAGCGATTCGCAGCATCAAGACGGACGCGTTGCCGCTGATGCGAATGTCATCAGTCTGTGACATTGGTGGGCATGTGAACGTGAGAACTCGCAGGCGTTCCAGCCCGTAGCTTCTCACCATTTTGAAGGTTGCGTCATCGAGATGTATCGCATCGGCGCGTGTGAAACTTTTCGAATTTGCGATTGGATCACGATCTATCAAGAGCTTCGAGCTGAAGTCATCTCCAGCAATCGACAAAAATGCCCGCCTGACGTGGTTTCGAGCGCGAGAACTTCTCGCAAATTCCGTGAGCCTCGGGATACGGCCCTCGATATTTGTAAATCTCAGAAATTCGCACACGGCGCATAGTTTGGCTGTATGTGATCGGTCGTGATTAGCACGTGACAGCCATTCGTGCCTTTCCTCGTCAACGTTTTCGGACTTCGTGCAGTTTCTGGAAGCTTGGTGTAATAGCGCCACATCGCATTGTTTAATGCTGCGCAACTGTGCGGCGGTGGCCGAACTCTCCTGTATTGAGTCAGGATGGTTGCTAAATTTGGATTTTAAGTTACACTGTAATGACACGACGAATCACTCTCGAAGCGACTTTCACCATCCCCGGCGAGTCGCTTTCGTTTTCCTACTGGAATTAATTTGCTGATTGAACGTTCAGCTGCGACAGCTTTTTTCGCCAGAGGAAAAGCAAGTGGCAACGAATGCCGTGACGTTGAGCTGTGCCATGAAAGCTAGTGGCCCGAGCCTCTGCGAGTAATGCCAACCTCTCCTCATTGGTTCGGAGACGATACGGTCTTTTTGGTTTTGATTTCGCCTGTACAACCGGCATGTGCAAGATCTCCTTGAACTAGTTCATTCATCATGCGGGCGAAATTAAGACCGGCTTCGTTTGTCGATTTTTCTCGGTGCAGAATTTCTATCGTTGCTATGTGCACAGGGAAAAATGTAAGGCGTCGTGAACATGAGTGCACTTTCTAATCTGTGGGCACCTGTCGGGGCGATTTGATTCTGAGAACCCCGGATTCGCCAGCATGGAACATTAAACTGCCGGTTAGATGAAGCTTGTTGAATGACGATTTTTCCAAATATGGCTGTCGACGTTGTTAGAAAAAGCGTCAACAAAACAAATAGTGATTCGCCGGAGATGCTTGCCACCAAAGGCGGTGCAGTTCAGATATATCCACAAATCTGATAATACAGGCCCAGTCACGGTTTTCGGCGTTTTCAACTATTACGAAAATATAAACTGCCGGCTACTTAAGCTGAGCAGAGTGTATGCTGAAGTTATGCCGACCGGAGAAAGTCTTTGAATAAGCGACTATGTTTCTACGCCAGTGCTGTGACACTTCAGTTCTGGAATTCGCTCCCCCCGACAAAACGTTCAGCGGCAATAAATAAACTAATCGCTGAGCACGTCAGTCCAGAGTCTGATCCAGTTAAGCAACTCGAAAATCGAGTAACAGAGCTGGAAGACAGACTGAATGCTTCGAGTGGTCGACTGGATTAAACCTCGGTTTGTAATCACAAAGTTTTGCTTGACAGTTGAAACTGCTTGCCCCAGTGGGCGCGCTGGCCTGGCAGTATAGTCACGCGCACATCGCTAATTGGAGAAACACATGAATGCACTAAAGACGAAACCATCGCGACCGCTGACCCTAGTACATGCTGCCAAAGCAGATCAAGCTGAGCGGCAAAAACTGATAGAGGAAATACTGGGCGACGACGACGATGCAGAGTGTTGGGGATATCGCGGCGCAGGATCGGTGATCCCGTTTGAAAAGATTCCGATTGACGAACTGGAAGCGCGGAAAATTTTAGGAGTTAAGGAGTCCGTGTTTCAGCGGCTTCTAGACGCCGATCTATTGCCCGACCATGAGAACGGAAAGTTTAGCCTCGCTTCGCTGTCCGAATGGGTAGCCGAATCTTGTCACGACAGCGTGCCGCAATGTGCTTTTCATGCTTACCGCGACATTTACACTGGCGAGATCTACTCCGCATGCTCGCTCGATCAGATCCTGGTATCACCCGATACGGCGGTTCAAATTTTGGGAATCGAACGTGCCGTCCTGAAAAAGTTGGCAAAGTTCGATCG
>CAJCHQ010000310.1 GCA_903970295.1 Bryobacterales bacterium | reverse complement strand
ACCTGAAACTGAGCTGATTTGCCAGGCTGAGCATGTTCGCTTCGGGGAAGGTCAGATCTCTGTGCGATCATGGGGGAAAGGCAAAACTGTTTTGCTCATTCATGGGTGGTCGGCGAATCAATCCGATCTATTTGACTATGTACCGGCTATAACCGGTCGCGGTTTTCGAGCAGTAACTTTCGATTTACCGGCGCACGGCGAATCGAGCGGTCGCACCGCGAGCCTCGACCAAATGGCTGAGGGTGTCATGGCCGTGGGCGCGCACTTCGGTGCCGTGCACGCCGTCGTCGCTCATTCCGTGGGATGTGCGGCAACCTCGCTCGCTATATCGCAAAAATTCCCTACGCCCGAGAGGGTTGCGTATCTTGCTCCGCCCGAAAGCTATGAGCAGTTCGCGCGGCAATATGGAGCGACAAGGGGTCTTGACGAATCTGGAGTGGAGGCCATGATCGAGTCGCTTAAAAACGAGGGCATCAGGGTCGCATTGTTTTCATCCGAGCTAGTGGTTCATTTTAAGTTTCCGGGATTGGTCATCCACTCGGCCGATGACAACGTTATCCCCATCGCTATTGGTCAACGTGTGGCGCAATCCTGGCCCAGATGTCGTTTCGCTGGAGTCGATCAATTAGGGCATCGTGGCATTCTCACTGATAAAGCGGTGATCGAATTGGTCACTGATTTCATCAGTGATTGGCAATTGCTGTGATCTAAGCTGGAGGCAACATTGTGTCAACGGTGAGTGAAAAAGAGGGACAGCAGACCGTCGAGCGTCTGCAATCGGTTGTCACCGGTCCGGATGCAAAGAAAAACGGACCCAAGCGATTTTTGGTCAAACAAACCGTCTTCCTGTTCGTTGCTATCGTCGTCTCCATAGCTGCTTTTTTTGCGTTCAAGCATTTTGCAAATTATCAAGAAACTGATGATGCGTATGTCACCGCTCATATTGCTCCAGTCAGTTCCCGCGTCGAAGCCAATGTCGAGGACGTATTGATCGACGACAACGAGCACGTGAAGAAGGGACAATTGATTTTAATCCTGGACACGCGCGATTTCGAACGCAAGGTCGACGAAGCAAAAGCTGCGCTTCAGCGAGCCAAAGAAGAGGCACGGGTTAGCGCCGGTAATATTTCTCTAGCAGCAATGAAAGCCCAAGCTTCGCGATTGAATGCTTCAGGCGACTTATCTTCAACTGCTTCTGCCATTGCCAAAGCGAGCACCGCAATCACCGAAGCGCGTTTTGCGTTGGAAGAGCAGGAGCAGATCTATTTGCAGAAAGAAGCAGAATTGATTCGCGCCGATGCTGATAATAAAAGATATCTGTTATTGGAAAAGGAAGGAGCGGTGACTACGAGCGAGCGCGATTCGGCGCGCCGTGATTATGATGTGGCGAAAGCGGCATGTGATGCTGCCAAAAGAGCGATCGAAATTAAAAAAAGTTTGATTCAGGAAGCTCGTCATCAACTGGATGTGGCTAAAGCGCAGAACGTACAGTCACAGGGTAATGAACACGAGGCGCGCGCCAGCGATATCCAAACCGACGTCAGTCGATTGCAGGCTGCAGTATCTCTTGCCGCGATCAAGGAAGCCGAAGCGAAGTTGCGTACTGCATTGTTACAGCTTTCCTATACCAAAATATACGCCCCGGTTTCTGGACGCGTTGGTAGAAAGGGTGTGGAGATCGGTCAGCGTGTTCAACCTGGGGCTCGTTTGCTGACTCTGACTGAAGATGAAATATGGATTGTCGCTAACTGCAAAGAAAATCAGCTCGAGCGAATAAAAATTCACCAGCCGGTTGAAATCAAGATCGACGCCTTACCTCAGACTAAATTCGCTGGAGTGGTCGACAGTTTTTCTCCGGGTTCCGGAGCGCAGTTTACTTTGCTGCCACCAGATAACGCCACCGGCAATTTCACTAAAATTGTTCAGCGCGTGCCTGTCAAGATTCGCTTCACTTCTGCGATCAACAATTTTGCCGACAAGCTCGTACCCGGCTTATCTGCTGTGGTTTCGATCGATGTGAGCAAGTAGCGATGAAGGCAGTCAACCCATGGTTTGTCGCTTTGACTGTAACCTTGGCTACATTCATGGAGCTATTGGATACAAGCATTGCCAACGTTTCTCTACCGCATATTGCCGGTAATTTAGGCACAAGCTATGACGAAGTGACCTGGGTTCTAACCAGTTATCTGGTTTCCAATGCCGTTGTCTTACCGCTAAGCGCCTGGCTGAGCGTCGTTTTCGGGCGCAAGAATTATTACATGGCGTGCGTCGCTATTTTTACACTTTCATCTTTGCTGTGCGGACTAGCACCGAATATGGAGTCATTGATTTTCTTTCGCATCGTGCAAGGAATTGGCGGTGGTGGCTTGGCACCAGTCGAGCAGGCGATATTGGTCGACACTTTTCCGCTCCAAAAGCGTGCCGCTGCATTCGGGCTTTACAGCATGGCAATCGTGACCGCGCCTGCAATTGGCCCACCCTTAGGGGGCTGGATTACCGATAGCTTTTCCTGGCGCTGGGTTTTCTTGATCAACATTCCGATCGGTTTGATCTCAATGTGGTTGACGAGTAAATTAGTGCAGGATCCGCCGCATTTTACGGAAGAGCGCACTAAATGGAAAAGTTCTGGCAAATCGAATGTCGATTTCGTCGGAATAATTCTTGTTGCGATCGGCTTCGGTTGTCTTGAAGTCGTTCTTGACCGGGGACAGCGACTTGATTGGTTGCAGAGCAATTTCATCGATTTGTTTTTAGGCATTTCCCTGGTGTCACTTGTGGTGGCAGTATTCTGGGAACTTAACCATAAAAATCCCGTAGTCGAAATACAGTTGCTCAAAAATCGTAATTTTGCTCTGGCTAATTTCTTCTATTTTACTTTTGGCTTTGTCTTGTTTTCGAGCACTTTGTTGATTCCTCAATTGCTCGAGTCCTTATATGGATACAGCGCGACGGACGCTGGCTTGGTTCTTGGGCCGGGCGCTCTTGTAATCGTGATGCTGGCGCCATTTGTGGTAAAGACAGTGCCAAAAATGGGCGCGAAGCGATATTTGTTTGCCGGTTTTACGATTCTGGCTCTTTCGATGTGGCATTACGCAAGCTTCGATTTGTCGGTAGACTACAATGCTTACGCTCTGGCTCGGGCTTTTCAGGGATTGGGATTGGCCTTTCTGTTTGTGCCGATGAGCCAGGTGGCCTACTCTTACCTACCTAGAGACAAAAACAACAAGGCCTCGAGCCTGACAAACCTATTTCGCAATCAGGGCGGCAGCTTTGGTATTGCCTTTGTCACGACTCTGCTCGAGAGAAGGCAACAATTTCATCGATCGATGCTGGTCGAACATCTCAATCCTTCAGCCAATCAGGTTGTGGAAAGACTGAATGATTACCAAAATCGGTTACAACAGTTCGGCTATTCCGTGCCAGATGCCCTCTCGAATTCGCTGGTCGCGCTCGATCAGGCTGTGAACAAACAATCTGCTCTTCTTGGTTTCATGGACTGTTTTGCTGTGCTTACCTGTTTCGCCGTCGCGGCGGCGTTGTTGGCGTTGCTAGTGAAGCCCCCGCTCAAAGTGCAGCCGTCGTCAGAACCGGCACACTGATTTGCAAATCTATACCTGCGCCGGGCGCTAAGGCAATATTGCCAGCAGAAAAAGCTCAGGGAAAGACTTTTTCATGGTTTTCCCTCGAACGTTAAGCCCGGAACAACCGTGCCCTCGTATCCGACTACCTGACTGCGGGAAAATTTAACCAGGTTCTGCCATTATTAAGCTCGCAGGCAGTACCGGCATAAGGACATATCATGAGCACGATTTACGACTTTAAGGCAAAAACCCTCGAGGGCAAGGAAGTCTCGTTCGATCAGTACAAAGGCGACGTTTTGTTGATCGTCAATACCGCTAGCCAATGCGGGTTCACACCACAATATGCTGGATTGGAAGAACTACACAAGAAATTTGCAGATCGGGGTTTGAAAGTACTCGGCTTTCCTTGCAACCAATTCGGTGGGCAAGAGCCTGGTGAAGCTGGTGAGATTGCTACATTCTGTCAGCGCAACTATGGTGTCGATTTCACGATGTTTGACAAGATCGACGTCAATGGTGCACACGCGCATCCGCTTTATAAGTACTTGACGGCAGAGGCAAAAGGCATCGCTAACACTGAAGCGATCAAGTGGAATTTCACCAAATTTCTCGTCGACCGCAACGGGCATGTACTCAAGCGGTTCGCGCCGACGGTCAAGCCTGAAGATTTGACCGGAGATATAGAGAAAGCGCTTTAGAATCGGCGGCGACGAAACACGGCAGAGTATCCGATCATGGTATCTAAAAGTGATGGACTTAACGCGAAGGCCTTAGCAAAACACAAGAAGCGGTTTTTGCGTTTCTTTCCCAAAGCTTTTCGGGATCAACGTTATATCGAGTGGGAGCGAACCTACAAGTGGGAAGCACACAAATTATGGATGGAGTTGCTCTGTGCCAAGGAATTTGAACGACTTCTGCTTCGCGGAGATCTTGCCGATATAGCCACGCGGGCGCTGCAGGTCGAGTCAAGAACGAACTTTCTATTCTCTTTCGAAAAGATGGCTCTTCGAGATGCATTGCGCACCGGTGACGGTGCTCGTATCTTTGCAGAGGGATTATACAATCTGCTCTACGAGCGCGGTCCGATCAGCGAACGCTTTATCGCCTGGATAGTTTCGGTTTTCGAATTGCCGCGCAAACAATCTCGCGTGGCGTCATGGCCGATTGTCACTTTCTTTCCGTTTATCGCGCAACCAGCCAAGCACATCATTCTCAAGCCAACTGCCATGCGAGTCGCAGCCGATGCCCTGGGCTACGATTTCGACTATTCATCCAAGCCCTCCTATCGCACCTACGAAAGTTTGCTCGATTTTGCCAATCTGACAAAAGCTGGCATCAGCGATTTGAAACCGCAGGATTATCATGATGTACAGTCATTCTTGTGGACTATCGGATCGGCCGAATACGAACGTCTCAGTCACGAAATCTGAATCAGACTGGCTGATTGTTAAGTTTGTCAAGCATTCTGCGCCACAAAGCTGTACGGATAAACGATTCCTGGCATATGATTTCCAGCTTTGACGATGTAGTAGCCACCGCATCCTTTCATTGGTGGCAGGCGCAAGATTGGAGACAACATGTTTACGGTAGCCAATGTAAAAACTCGAGGACTGATTCAGATCGATCGTCATGAAAATGATGGCTGGAATTGCTCGGTGCTGTTCTATGGATCAGATACTCGTTTGACCCCTGTAGTTCTAAGCACAAAGAAAGTAATTGAACTTTTCCGCACGCTCGGAGCTCCCTCGCCTGCGTCACGCAGTGACCGGCACTCAGCTGAATTTATGACCGGTGCCCAATTGAGTGAACTCTGTCAATTTGGATTTCGGGTTGTTGAATAACGAGGCGATTTGCCCACGTTAGCGATTCGGTCTCGAAAAAGCATTTGCCAGCCGCTCATCAATTTGAGCGGCTGATTTGCGTGAGGACGGCTGCCTGACGTCTTTGCTCGAACTGGTCCGCCTTTTCTCATTCGCTGGCTTAGGGTAAGATACCGTTTGCAATCTGTCCTCCTGGATACGGGCATTCGTGCCTGAATGGCATTGGTGTGGAACCTCATTTATCCGCCGGCATAACAATAGTAGGAATGATCTTCGATGTGCTCGGCGGTCTCTATCTTGCCTATGAAGTCTTGGGCGCGGGCAGTGACGGACACCTGCGAAGAATCACACGAATAGCCAACTATAGTGTGATCATTACGTTGATTTTGATGCTGTTGATGGGACCAAAATTCGCCATCGTGGCAGGCATCGGACTCGGTTCTTCAATCGGCTGGCACATCGATCGCATCGCTCACGGCAAACCTGACACTGTGCTCTTTTTGCTTTGCACTGGTGCTATTAGAGGCATCGGCGTAGCGTCGGCGCTGTGCATTATTGGCTACTCGCATTTTGCCATTTATGTTTGCCCGATGTTGATTGCACTTTCTGTCATTTTGCCACGATTCAATATAAGTCCGGCCGTTTACTATACAGTCGGGGTTCGACCGCAACTAAAACTTGGACAGCTGGGCATGGCGGCAGTATTCGGCGCCATAGCCGGCGGCACCGCGTTGCTGGGCGCTTTTCTGTCCGCCGGTCCGTCCCATCATGTGCAATATGCTTTCGCCGGTCAATTGGCTCTAGCGATTAGTTGCTCGGTGCTTGCCGTCAGTTCGATCAGCCCGATGGTCGAATATGTCGCCGACAATTTGCCCGATCGGTTCTTCGGCTATTTAGGCATCGTTATGTTCATGACTGGTTTCATCATTCAAGCGGTTCCGTCGCTCTGGGTGCTGTTTGATGGCCCGCATTAATCTTACAGCGGCGAAGCGAGTCGCCGACGCTGTGGCTGGGTCAGGAGTTGGGACTCAACCGATATCGGTTGAACCTTAGCCCCACAGTAAATTAACCGATATCGGTAGAATTAATGTCGCGTGTGGGCCTCGGCCTCGCTGACCGCCAGGGTTTTACTTGCTCCGGAGCGGAAAATAGAGTGAGCTGAATTGCATCGTCATGCGATTTTTGCTCTGCATCTTTAAGCAATTGTTCGCTTTGAATTTCTCCGTTTCCGCGAATGTGCAAGACTGAAATTTCGTGTTCTGCCAGGACACGCCCGATCAACAAACGGCGGTGGCATCCGGTCGGATTTTCCTCGCCGCACATCAGGACAATGTTGTGATTTTGCATTCCGTTCAACAGCCTTTGCATGCCGTGTGCGAAGCGCGGAGAATGTGCGACCCTCCCGTAGAGAAGGAAGCCGTCCTCGTCGTAAAATTCTTCATCTTTTGGCTTGCCACCAAGTTCTTTGCCGAGAAAAAGATACTTAAGACCAGCATTTTGCATGGCGACCTTCAGCGGATCGTGATTGAAGTGAATGGAGTAGCGGGTGAATGGGTTCGAACGGACATCGACCAAGACATTGATTTCTGCCTTTTCCAGAAGTGCTAGAAAGTCGGTCATCGAATGATTGGAGTGACCGATCGTGTGGATGATTTTGTTTGTTACTGATGGGCTTTCTAACAATGCAGATATCTTTTATTTTTGCCACTGGTGAAAAACACCAGCTATTCCATTGCGTGGTAGTATCTCGAGATGGTAAAAACGCGTCCTTTCCCTAAGATTATCAATGATTTGGGTCCAGTGAACATAGTAGTTGGCTGGACTGCAATAATCTGTGCGGCACTCGTTGGTGTGCTAGGCCTTTACGTTCTGAACATCATTTGGCGAGTGAGCTTCGCTGAAAACGACCTGTTTGGCCGCAGCTATCTTTTACCGCTAACACTCCACCCAAGGCAGTACGATCAGCCGCCCTCTCCGAGTTCGTACGGCTCAGGCACTTACGAATTTAATCGTGGTGGAAAGACTGTCATAGTTTATAAGCAGTTAGTCAACGGGTTTCAGCACGCATACGGCTCAGCTCTTGTTGCATTCGAGATCGGCGCTCCCGCTGCAGATCTACTTTTTCGCGCGAATGAGTATGTGGAAGCTTATTGCTGTAAAGACGGACGAACTCTCAAGCATTTTCTTGATACCAAGAAAGACCTGCATAATAATGCCGTCGGTAGAGAAATCGGTTTCGCTGCGAGGGACCGACATATCAGCAACAAGGACGCGGAGACATTCATGGTTGGGCAGGTTTGCGAGGATATGGAAAAAGGTGTCGTGTTAGATCATTTTCTCAGTCCGCGGGTGGTTGCTCTACCCTCGCCGGATAATTATGGTTGCCCGGGCTTGCCGAAACCGACGGCGAGAGGCGAAGGCGCTTATTAGACCACAGCCTTAGTGAGAAGGCACACCAGTCATGCTCCATCTCGCTTAGTTTTTACTTCCTCTGCGCGCACCTCAAATTCTTTTGCAGTGGATGCTCTGTTGGTATTTCGTAACAGTAGTGAATAGCCCTCTAGGACTTCTAGATATGATGCCGATTCTTTTGTCTCAGGCATCTCCAAAAGCTCTTTGTATAGAGCTTCTGAGCGCTTGTAGTTGTGGCAAGCACAATAAAGATGAGCAAGGTTCATTAACGGGAGTTCGCGTTTTAGATTGCGTTGGTGTCGGTCAGAATAAGCGCTACCGTATCGATCAATCAACTCAAGCGATCTTTCAAAAGCTTTGATAGCTAATCCTTTCGAGTTCCTACTCATATAAAGTCCGCCAAGATTGCTCCACGCCTCTGTAACCGGCCATCTTTGTCGATTGCGATCTTGTATTCAATCACAGCTTCATCGAGCTGCCCGGAGGCATGAAGTCCCACGGCTCGATTATAATGCACGAGCGCGTCGGCTACATAAGGAGCAGCTCGCTCAGCAACCGCGTTAGTTCCTTCTTCTGTTGCATCAGCATCTGCAATTTCACACGCCATGAAGAAAGTTAAGCAGAGCCATGCACTGTAGAAGGTTGTTCGCGACATTATCCGCATCGAGACTAAATTACCTTTTCTAATAAATTCGTTTTGATCGGTGGTCCGCATATTATAGACTATCAACCTAGGACGCCTAGCAGAGCGGCATTTCAACGTCAGAGCCCGTTCTGACCTCACACAAATCACACATCGAGTGCACAAAAACTTCACTGCAAATTCATCGCAACAATGGTGATCTCACCATAGTGCGCATGTTCGTTTCTCAATAATATTGCCAAAGTCACATCTGGGCGGAGCTTCGAACATGGCTATGGGCGGGAAAAAAACTCGATATCGACGATGAACGAATTGGCATCACATCTGGCACTATAAAAACGAATTCTCAGTGCAGTCCAGTTAATGATGATTGTCTCGCCGAACTCAATGCCAAGCATTTAGCCAATGACTACATGGAGGCGCCTGTCCCGCTCGATCGCCGATACAGCACTTTGACCATGACGTTGCTCTGGGTGACGATGATGGCTAATTTCCCAATGGTAATCATCGGATTCGAGTTCTATAAGACTGGTTTTTCGCTTGGTCAAGTTTTTGCCGGCACCATAATCGGCTCGATTCTTCTGGTTGCTTTCCAATTTTTCTCTGGACTGATGGGCGCGCGCAGCGGCCTGAATTATTCATTACTGATGCGACCTGTCTTTGGAAAATTCGGTGTGAACCTGATTTGCGCTGTCTGGTCTGCGATGTTTTTAGCCTGGTATTCATTGAACGCTGTTTTGATGGTTGAAGGCATCAAAGGCTTATTCGGATTAGCCTTCTGGACACCGTTTTTAGCAGTGCCGGTGATCGCGCTCATGGCTTTCAATAACTGGTTCGGATTCCGCGGCGTTGCCAACTTTGCTCGGTATTTGGCGGCTCCTACGTTGATTATCTGGGTATGCTATGCCTTTGGAAAATCGATCGTCCACGTTCCAGCATCGTTGCTGTTCGAAAACAGTCGTCAGCCCTTCAATTTCTGTCTCGTGATGATTCCGGTTCTTGTGATCGGCAATTCTACTTGGGGCAATGAAGCAGATTTCTTCCGCTATGGTAGCCCATCAAAATTGCGCATGTTGCTGCCGCTCGCGGTTTCGGTCGTGTTCGGAGCAATATTGTTTCCGACGACCGGCTGGTTGCTAGGGCATCTGAGTGGAGCGACAGATACAGCCACTTTCACTAAATTCATGAACGATTATTCGTTTGGACACTCACAATGGCTTGCAACGTTAGCACTGTCCGTCGGATACTTCGCGATTAATGATGGCAATCTTTATGGTGCCGTTAATGCCCTGGAAAATATTTGGATGACAACACGACATAATCTTGTGCTGGTTCTCGTGTCTTTGGCTGCGTTGCTGTCGATTGCTCTAACTTACTGTCCCAGCGCACTCGATATCATTGCCTCATTAAACAGCGTAATTTTGCCGTGTGTCACGATGATTCTCGTCTTTGAATACTTCATTGCCAGAAAGCCGACCCTTGCTCAGAGCAGTTCTGGCATCGTCGCTCTGAGCGCACTTGCCCTGAGCTGGTTGATTGGCATTGCAACGTCCGGCGTGATCCCGCAATTGAAATTCTTGAATGTAGGTGTGTGGATACTTTACGCATGGAGCGGATCTTTTGTGATTTACGGCACATCGAGAATATTTCAAATTCGAAACGCTGGACGAAGACTTGGAATGATCGAGTATGCTTATGAGCCTGAGGCGCTCAATATTTCGTAGATGTCCTGCCGATCTGCTGATTTCGATGGTATGCTTCCTCAAGTTTTGCGCCGCCCCTGGCAGTTAGTGAGGATGCACGATTATGAGCGAAGAAAATCCATGGAAGACGCTGGGAACGCGAGATGTCTATGACAATCCATGGATTCACGTTCGCGAAGATAGCGTCATCCAGGCTGATGGCAGTAATTCAATTTACGGAGTGGTGCAGTTTAAGAACATTGCAATCGGCATTCTTCCGATCGATGATGACGGCTACGTGCATTTTATCGGGCAGTTTCGTTACCCGATCGATCGATACTCTTGGGAAATTCCCGAGGGCGGCTGTCCGAGTGGTGAAGACCCTTTATCGGCTGCAAAGCGCGAACTCATGGAAGAGAGCGGTTTGAGTGCTGCCAACTGGGAAGAACTAGGTCGGTCCTACCTCTCTAACTCTGCTACCGATGAGCTGGCGATATATTATCTGGCGACGAACTTAAAGCAGGGTGTCGCATCTCCTGAAGGAAGCGAACGACTTTTGCGCAAACGAATGCCTTTCGGGCAAGCATTGGATCTGGTTATGTCAGGCGAAATCAACGATTCACTGAGCGTTCTGGCGATTACGAATTATGCGCTGCGAGCCGGTATTCGCCCGACTCTCGCTGCGGTCAAGTCAGAAGATGCAGCTTTCAAGCCAGTCGCCAAACGATAAGAGCACATAAGCAATTAGCACATAAGCAATTAGCACAACCAATCAACATACAAGCAAGCTACTGAAGCAGTGACTATACTCAAATGGCAATTGCAACTAGCTGGTCAGCAAATAAAAGCCGGCAGCTTGCTTGATATTGCTCAGCGTTTTAGCTGCGATGGCTTAGTCTTTATCGAAATTTGCGATCGCGAATCGAAAGTTTCGGTCCGCATGCACGTCCGCTCCAATGTGAGTATTGGCGGTAAGAACTATCTGCTGCTCGATGAAGGCGTTCGCGGACTGAATCAAATCGTTGTTGTCAGATTGATCGATCGCAATCAGATTCGAGCGATGGATCCTGATCGGCTCTCGAGTCTCTCCAACGCCATCAATTCTTTTCTCGACGCACAGACGGTGACCACAACCGAGGAATTGGAAAAAATACTTGGTGCACTAATCCTGGTACCATCGGGAGCGATACAAATTAGTGAGAAAGCAAATTAGGTAGAGAAATTGCCAGAGCTGATAGTATTGGTCTGATCTCGGTTCTGGCCTTTACAAGGGAGTCTTGAAATTGTCTGTATCTGACTGGAAACTGTTCAAGAAGTCGATCTGGTCGTGGAATTTAGCGAAAGCAGGGCCGGAAAAATCGGCCCTGGGAACTGTGTTCTGCCCCGATGACAAATTCCGGATGTTGTATCCGATCTTCACAGAACTTCTGGCCAAGGCCAGGGTGACCGAACTCGTGGGCCCGGACGGTCCCCGTCTTCTTTACGGTTGGACAGCCTGGACGGAAGATCATCTATGGTGGTTGAGTCCGCCCCCTGGTTATGCTGGAAACGCCCCGGTAACAAAGCTTTTCAGACCTGAACATCGGCTGCTCTTGCAACATTTTGGCGGCATACTCGAGAGCGAATTTCTGCCCGGATTAGGCACGCTTGCAATAAACCAGAACTATCTCTTCGCGGAGGCGAAATGTCAGCAAGGCTTCGACCAGTGGAACGAGCATCTGGAAAAGTCTAAAAAAGAATTCTCTGTTCGCTTCGACCCGGCTGATTATCTCACGTTTGTGGAAGAAGCCAACGGCAATCGCACCGCATACAGCATCAGTGATGGCAAAGTGGTTATGTTCGCGCACGATCACTACTTCCAATACATCAAACCTTTGGAAGGCTGGCCCGACTACACGCTCTACAAATTCGATCGAGTCGAGTCGTTCTGTGATTATGTCGAAGTGCTTGCGGCCCAGTGGTTGAATGCTCTCTCGCCCTCGACCGAGACTCGTACCCTGCTCTTTTCGAAAGACATTTTTTATGTCGATGATCCTGATGAAGTCTTCGCCCATCAGCACCCGGAACTACGGAACAAGGTCAAAGTGATAAGCATTTACGACGCCGAGGTTTTGGAACGCTACAAAGGAGCCATGTCTCCGGCAGAACTCTATTCGCGACTCAATCTCCGCGGTGTGCCGAAAACTCCGGATGGTCGCGGATTGGTGAGACAATTGCGCAGGGAATGGCGCAAATATTTCGCTGCCCACCCGGATGCATCTGTGAACGATTTGCATTCAGAAGCCGCTCGCCTGGACGCGACCTATGGTCGTCGTTTCAAGCCACCAGTCGAGCCTAGGTAGAAGCCTTAGCAGGAGCTGCTGATGTATTGTCGCCACGCTGTCTCCGGCGTTCTTCGCGCCAAATCGTGAATGAATGCGAGATCAGCTGCCCATGCGGATCGATCGCGGGTCCGATCAAAGCATTAGCTGGCAGGCGATGAAGCATATCCTGCTCAAATCTAGTCAGGACTTCGCAAAAGTTTTTATCGTCCATGACTTTCTGCACGGCCACCCACTGCGCCGTGTCGCTGAAGCAGGCTCCAATAGCGCTTGCGCGTTTATTCATTAGAGTTTCGTCTGCTTCCGTCGGACCGACGTTGTAGGAATGCCCGACAAAAAAATAGCCGGGACCGGGATATGCTTTAGCCGCTTTGTAGGGAGTGAAATCGGGCTGCGGCAACGGGGCACGACGCCTTTCGAAAGTTCGTTTTTCTGGTGCAGCCGTTTCGCTGGGCTTTTCAGCTTCAGTCATCTCTCCGCCTCGCATCTTGGGGCTGGTCTAAGGTAGTGATTATAAGTCTTTCGGACATTCGAGAGTTGCTGACATCTGCATCGGTGAAGACGTTTTCATCGGGTTGGCGGCAAAAGCTCCAGACCATCCTAAATGCGCTTCCCTGCCAGTGAGACAAGCGAGAGAAACACTTGTGATCTTCTCAACATAAGAATCGGAGATTAACAATGACGGCAAAAACAAACAGGCAGAATTGGCTCACAATCGCGAGCATTTTTGCCCTGGCATGTTCATCGACTGCTGCATTTGCCGACGGCCCCGCGAGCGCCAAACAGTTCGCCGAGCACTATATGGCAGCATTCAACAACAAAGATAGTGCCGCCTTAACGAAGTTGAAATATCCACTGACCGTTAAATCGCAAGCCCAGGATTTTATCGACTCAATTCAGAACGCAGAACTACAATCTGGAACCAAATATTGTAGATTCGAGCTTATACCCGTCAGCGAAAAAGATTGCAAACCATCGATGGGACCCGATGGTGCCTTCTACCAGCCGAATTTGAAGCCAACCAACATGGTTAAACTGACGTCTCAAACTAAAGATGCAACTTCGTCGGTTACTTTTCCTATTGGGGAAAAGGCGGGGGTATTCTACCTGGTCTCGATAGAACCAGCTCCTGCAGCTACTCCTCCATACCAATTCGGCTGGCAACGCTGCAGTGTTCCCAAAGTGAATTGGTCAGTGCTCTTGCCAAACGAAGCGGAGCCAGGCAAAGCTGCATTGGAACAGCAATTCGGCCACGATTATTGGCTAAATCCTGACGTATTTGGCGTCATCAAAAACACCGGCAACATCAAAACTGTTCAGCACTATTTGACGAGCGGCGCCGAAGGCAAACGTCTCCAGTCTCCGGATAATACCGATGTCTACCGCATTGCGTGCACGACCTTTGCGCCTGATACGTTAAAGGAATTCTTCAGCGATCCAAAAAAGAATTTGAGCGACACCATGGCATTACTTTTGAGTTCTTATTCTGGCAAGCTCGTTGAACAGAAAGACCTCTCCATCAATGGCTCTCCCGGCAGCAAATTCGAAATTCAAGGAGCAGACGGTTCGACAATCCAAGGTCGAGTTTATTGGATCAAAGATGCCCTGTACGAAGTGAGTGTAGAAAGCAAGGGAAAGAAACCAGATTTTGATGCGATCGACAAATTCCTCGGTTCGCTCGAAGTGAATTGACGAAATTGGATTCGCTTGCGATCTAGAATTACCTGGACCGCTTTGGACCTTAGCCCCTGGGCGTGGCCGAAAGCAGCCTGGCTATTGCTTCGATCTCAACTGCCTGGCTCTGCTGCCGGCCTTTGGCTCTTCAACGTCGCCTTTTTGAAGGCATCACTCCAATCGATTCGACCAGTGAATTGCATCATCACGAAGAGCGTGAGTATGCACAAAATCGTGATCGCCAGACCTGTGTATTGTTCGAAAAAAAATGTGTACGAGAACAGAATCAAATAAATTAGCTGCGTGATTCCGACTTCGACAAAAGCGAATTTGCTTGACACGACCAGTCTCATGTACGACACCACAAGCATGATCGACACAACGGAACTGATTGCGAAAGCCACGTCGACAGGTAGATGATCTACCGAATACGCAAGCAATAGGTGGAAACTGAAAAAAGCGCAGCCGATGAAGAAATAGTTCATAGGGTGCACCTTGATGCCTTTGATTGTCGTGAGCACAAAAAGGATGAAGAAAAAAAGGAAAAGTGACACTGGAGCAAAGAATGTCACCTTGCTTACCCATGGACCAGGATTGAGCTTGTCCGGCATTTTTACGCCGATATCATAGCCTGTGAGTAGGTTTGTGTAATGCCAGGTCAGTTTCCAACCAGTATCGGTTTTTATTTTGTCTGTCGGCGACATGCTGCCATCTGGAAAATCAATATCGCTAAAATTTGTCAGCACGCTCATCGTAAAGTTCTTGACTTGGTTTACGTTCGAGCCGAAATTGTATTTCCATGTATTTAAACCTTGGGAATCGTAGGAGACATTTATCTTCATCGGTTTTCCCGCGTCGAGTCGGAAAGACTCATGAAGCGAAATTCCGTCTGGGCGAATATTTTTTACACTCTGGTCGCCAAACGATAATTTGAAGTTATCGTAGATAGCTTGCTGCGCCGGCAGCGGAAATTCCATGATGATGTTCTGCGTGGCGGCGGCTGAATTGGCGATTGAATACTGACCATTAAAATTCACCTTATAGGTCGAATACCACAGCAGGCCCTTCTGCCTATGCTCCAAATTGAGTTTGGCGTCGACAATGCTTTGATCGATAGGGAGATAGTGCTTCTCCGTTTCCGTAACGACTTCGGTCACAGTCTTGCCATCCTTGATCGAGTTTTGTTTGACCTGACGCTTCGTCTCATAGAAAAAAGTTGGCGCTGTCTGCGATTGGGGAGAGCCCCAAAGCTGACCGACACGTTCTCCGTTGGTCATGTCCAAGGAGTAGGTCCGAGTCAGAACCGTTGCTCCCAAAATGCCCCACGCCGCCGTCGTACAAAAGTAGATAAAGATGATAGCCAACAATTGCTTGATCATATTTTCACCGTCGCTCACCCTCTTTGCATCATAATCGTGGCTGGTTGGGCAGGCGTAAGATCCTCGATCTTTGGCTGCAAAGTGTACGTTTTAATTGGGAATGATGCAGTATGTTGATTCAGCTCCGAAATTGATTTGTTTTGAGAACGTGATTCACTGCGAGAACATGATTCACTGCGAGAGCATGATTCACCGCGAGAGCATGATTCACCGCGAAAACGTGATTCACTGCGAGACCTGCATAAATTCCTGCCAACGCCACAATTCCAAAGTGAACGAATTTGAGCCAAGCATGATTGCTTTTTCGTACTGCTTCTTTCATTGGCTGACTAATCCTGTGAACTGCACCCGCATTGCTGCGGTGTTGCGATCCGTCGCTGGCATGAAAATCCTGGACTACCTGCAAGTCGTCAATGCATGTAAGCATTATTGATCGAGTGTTGCTGCGGCGCAAGGCGCGAGTATTTTGCAAAGGTAGTTAAGAGTTACCCTTCCTGCTCTTCTTCGAGCGGAGGATCTTCTTGCCATGGGCGTTGGCTATATCCCGTAGTTTTGTGAGGGTCTTCTGTAAATGGATGAATGGGGCGTGCTTTGAAGTTTGCCATTGGCGTAACATAATCGACAGGACTTTCGCCATTTCCGTTTCCGAAGTGCAAATTCGGCAAGTATTGGTCTGCTGTGCTTTGAGTTTTTGCAGGCGTCTGTGCATCACGTGAGTACGCATCAGCGTATAATGCCGATGCTTGCTGGGTTCTGGTGCTGTCGGTGGGCTTGGATACAAACGCTTCCGGCGATTGCGGTGTCGGCATAATAATATTTCCTCGATCGCGAGCTTGATCGATCGCTATTTTCGAGCGACTGAAAATTTTGCACGCTCGGCTGGCAGCGCCAGCAGGTGCATTGATTGGTAAAAGATGTGATGCCGATTATGAAAGTAAAGCTGGTGGAAATCCGATTTATCGTAATCTTACGCCGCGAAAGTTACACGAGTGTTACAGTCCTCCTCCAATCCGACTTAGATTCCCAGCGAAAAACTCACAGTTTCATTTTGACCAATTGTGGTGATTCATATGCCGGAATTTCCTTGTCATGCACAAAGCCGAAACGCTGGCACTCCATAAGAAGTGAATCAATTTTCCATCTGTTTTTATCCAGCAGACACCAATATTCTGCAAGAAACAATTGAAGATATTTTCGACTGATTCCGTGAAAAGTCCCATGCACAAAGCTTATAAAGGAATTGATAGTCTTCAGGTCTTGCGGGGAAACCGCGCTTGCATCCGGATTGGAGCTTGATGTTTGCACTTTTAAATAACCATTGTCGGCCTTAACTGCTAATCCCAGAATCTCTAACATAGAAATGGCTGATAAGATTTCGTGGGCAAGTTTACCTGTGCGCTCTTGTAATTCTCCGAGTTTGATCGGTTCATCGCATAGCAAATTGAAAATCTCAATTTGTAGCGGTGATAAGTCCATTAATGGATTCGCGGATGACGATGATACTTCGTTTATGTTCTTAGTTTGGTTGTGCAGTCCCCCCGTCTCGGTTACTAAATTCTCAAACAATCGCCCTGAGCTTTTTTCTTCCTCAAATGGACGTCTTCGTCCTGCTGTTGATCGGCTGCGTTTGCTAATTGCCTTGCGAAAATATTCCGACGGAACGAATAAGGCCTGCGAGTCCATCTTGCTTTGAATTACAATCGAAAACTTCTTGAATATTCCCCACGCGGTTGAAAATGCAATTTCAAGCAACCTTGAAAATCGCGATTTGCTCACAGCCACGCCGCGTTCAAGAAACCAAATCGCGGCGACCCACGCCCGAACATGTTTCACATTTTTGAAAAATGTGCTAGCCGTGACAAAAGTGTGCTTGTTGCATTGGTCGCATTCTATGACTCTACCGCCATCCAAAAATGTGACGTCGTCGCTTCCGCAGTGTTTGCACCTGATACGGCATTTCCCTTTGGTGGAGCGAAACAATTCCCTAACGAAAGTTTCGATATCATCCTTGTCTGGAAACTTCGCATTGAATGCTGCGAAGGCTTTATCGACTTCATCGCCTTCGTCCTCAGGTTGTTCGTCGTTGTGATTAGAGTGTGGTGGAATATTCATGTAGTGCCCTTGCGTGCCTACATACTTAAACGTGCTCACTTACGATAAAGTTCAAAGATATTTTTGCAAAATACCAAAAACTGCGAAAAATTCTGACACTATTTTTTGCTTTCCGACCCTCTTTGAACAGCCACAACTTACCGATATCGGTAAGATTTCTGAAATTTACCGATATCGGTAAATTTTAGTTCGGCAAGATGTCTGGAGTGGAACGTCAAATTCAGTACAGGCAACGGTTTACGGCGCCTCACCTAAAAAGCACCCTTGTGTTTCGGCTCAGCGGCGTGGCCGACCTTGCTCTGTGCTTTTTTTGGACGGTCGATGAATTTTCACACGCTAGTGCGTCACCGGTTCGATCGCCAGAATTGGATCTTTGCCTTGCCAATGCTTATTCAGGAAAACAGGCGTCTGCAGATTACCCCGATCTTTTAGCACTTCCGATTCGACCAAAATCTTCAGCTGCTTGTAAGCTTCGAACATGGTCGTTTGGTCTTTATTACTTTGCAGGGCTTCAATCAATCTACGTGTAAAAACGCTGTTCTCATAGTGCTTGGATTCCCAGGAAACTTGGTCAGATTGACTCGAGCAGATAACCATTTGCCCCTCGCCGATTTTCATAGCGTGCGGGTCAACACCCTCTACCCGAGTCAGTCCTTTTTGTCCCTCGCCGACAGCACCGCTATGGCAAACATCCATAATTAAAACCAAGCGCACCTTGGCCGCGTGCACTTGCTCGGAGACGATGTTAGTCAGCCACTGCATCGGAATGCCTGTTGCCGCAAGGCTGTTCTTGTTCGTGTCGTACGCCACCATGAAGTTGGTGCCGTTTGCGTCTTTAGCCGCGGAGCTGCCATGGCTGGAGACATAGACGACAACAAGATCATTTGGACGCACTTTGGTCGCCAGCCATTTATCGCCCAGTAATCCGATTATATTTTCTCGCGTCGCCGCCTCATCGGTTAAGAGTTTGACGTGGTCAGTTTTGAATCTTTCGGTGCTGACCAGGAAATTCTTGAAGTCTGTGGCGTCTTTGGCAGCATATCGAAGATTAATGGAAGAGTCTTTGAAATTGCTTATGCCAACTACCAACGCCCACTTGCCGGTCACCGGCCGATCATTAGTGTTACCAATCGCCGCCGTCGCTGTATCATTGTCTGCAGAATTACCGCCAGGCAACACATTCTTGATTTCTTCCGCGCGCTTGAGCAGAGGCTCCGCTTTGTTGGCCTGTCCTTGTGCACCGTAAACAGTGGCTAGCTCCATCAGATCGGCAGCCACTTGAGGCGCTTTTTCTCCATAGATTTTTTCATCGATTGTTAAAGACTTTTGCAGGCAAGTTTGCGCATCGGGATACATCTTTTCCTTAATGTACAACTCGCCCAGATCACGCGCACTGCCGGCGGTGACAGGATTATCGGAACCCAAGGCTTTTTCAGACAATTCCATGGCCTTCTTGAACAAAGGCAACGCTTCGGTGTATTTGTGGTCTTGCAAATAGACATGTGCCAGAGCATTCGCAGCGGCTGCGCGTTCGGGATGTTCCGGCCCGGTTTGCTGTTCGATGGCAGTGAGTGACTTCTTGAGGAGTTCTTCCGCCTCTTTATAGTTCGCTTCGTCAGCTTCTACCAGAGCCAGATCGCGCATAGTCGTGGCAACTTCGATATTGTCGTAGCCCAAGACGTGCCGCTCAGAGGTTAAAGCCTGAGCGAGTATATCGTGGGCTTCCTGATAGCGGCCATCTTGTCTATATATGTTGCCCAGACAATCCTTGGCTCTCGATGTATAGAGGCTATCGTTCGTTCCAAAAAGCGTTTCTTCGGACTTCAATGCCGCCGTTACTAACTCACGGGCTTGAGAATATTTGCCCTGTTCCATTTGAACTCTGGCGCGGCGCACCATATTTTCACAGTATTGAGGGTGGTCGCTCTGGTACGTCGCTTCCAATATTTTCTGAGCTGATTCGAGACACTTTTCGGCCTCCGGGTAGCGACTTTGCTTGCGGTAAAGCTCGGCTAATCCCTGCTCAATCCCGGCACAATAAGGATGATTGGCGCCGACCAATTCAGTGCATCTTTCCAGTCCAGCCTTGTAATGCTTTTCCGACTCAGGGTAATTACCTTTCAACTCGTAATATTGACCGAGGTTGTATTCCCAGTACGGCAGGGCGAGGGTCTTAGCGGCATTTTTGACAACCAATAATTGCCCGGCCTTCTTGCAATATTCGCCCTCTTCAGCTAGTTTTCCCCAGACGTAGTAGAGGCGGGCAAGATCATTCGTCGGATA
>CAJCHQ010000309.1 GCA_903970295.1 Bryobacterales bacterium | reverse complement strand
ACAAGGTCTCGCGGCTGTGCAGGGTCTCGCGGCTGCACAGGGTCTCGCGGCTGCACAGGGTCTCGCGGCTGCACAAGGTCTCGCGGCTGTACAGGGTCTCGCGGCTGCAGGTTTTCGCTGACACGCGATGGTGTCGCTTCTGGCGGTGGTTGCGAACTCGGCGCCTGGTTTTGGGGCGCACGCGGGGCAGATTGGTCCTTTTCTGCCGTACTTTCTGTCTTGTTTTCAACCGCAGGCTTTGGCGGCGCTACTTCCTGTGCATTCACAGGCAGTGCCACTTGCTCACGTCTTACTCTCTGCGAGTCAGATGACGCGTCGTTGTGCGCGACTTGAGCGGGCGCGAAATTCAAATTGTTGTTAGCGCTGCCAGTGGCTGCACCATTATCATGCACATTGGCCACCGGTTGCGCTTGCGGCCTTGGCGCTTCCTGCGTCTGAGCCTGTTCGACTGGTTGATTGACTTTGGCTTCGATCGGAGCTTTCACTTCCGGCGATTTCGGTTGGGCATCTCCTGGTGTGGGCGCTTTTTCAACAGCCGTGGGTGGCGGCTGCTGCGGAGCTGCATCAGTAGCAGCTGGACGCGGTTTGACCATCGGCTCGACATTCTCATTAAGTGGATTGACCGAGCGCTGAAGCGATGCCTCGGTGATTGGTTTGGTCTCGGCATTATGTGGCTCGAGATTGACCTTGCCGTTGTCCTGGAAGTCGACCTTATAAGAATCCTTACCGTCTAAAGTTTTGAAAGTACTGCCCGTCGAATTGGTGTACATCATTCCGTCAACAGAGCCTTCACTAGAGACGACCGTGTAGGGTCGAGCCGGCGAGACACCAGAACCTCGGTCTGACTGAGCCTGAATCGCCGTTACTGAAGAATCGACCTGACCGGCTGCGGGTACGACATGAAATTGCGATTGCTCCGAAAGAATATCTACGTGACTTTGATTTCCGACATCCTGCGGGTGAGTTTCGAATTGCTTGACCGAAGGATCTTCTTTGGCAGCCGCCGGGTCTTTTTCCTTCTCCAGCGTCGCTGTTGCTGCTTTGGGATCAATCTTATCGTTTTGAATATCACTCACAGGTGCAGGCCCTCAAAGTCTTTGTCAGCTGGGGATTCCGCTGCATCCTTTGTACCCGCGCTCGGCGATTCCATAGCCGAAGACGAAGCATCACAGGCCTTAGCCCGATATAGTTTTTGCGGTCAATCCTTAGTACGATTTAATACTGCTGCAGCCCATGATATGACCGCTCCTGGCGGTTGTCAATAATTTTTTCAGGGCCAACCCTTGTCCAATATCCAAGTGCCACGGATAGAGACACGGGTCAAAGGAACAGGTTCAATGCCTGATCAGATGCGCGGGAGGCTCATGAATCGCAAAAGCGATGATAATCACATTTTTGGCGACGAACACGGCTTTGGGTCTTCGAAAAATGCCAACGGCTCCCAACAAGCTGCCGGCAGCAAGCACGCAGGAGTGCGTAACCACTCCCAAAATATGGAAAGAGTGCAACGCCTGATCGATTCCCTGGCGGATTTTGCAGCCGAAGAAATCAGACAAGATCTATGTGGCGGCGATGGCTCTGCCGATTACGACCAATCGCCTGCGCGTCAAAGCAGGCAAGGCAAAAATAGAAGTAATTTGTACGCTCACTATGATCGTCCAGCGCCGCCCAGATTGCTAATAGAAGGCAAACTCGACCGACCGAGCCCACCACAGGTCAGCCTGGAACTTCTGCAAAAGGTAGATGCACGCCTTGGCACAATTGCAGTTAGCACCGCATATGGTGTGGCAATCAACGCCTATCCGGCTGTTCAATGCCTGAGAGCACCGCATGCCGGCTTCATCAATACAGGCGACCTGCCAGCGCATTCTGCCTCAGCTAAAATTTCTCCGCGTCAAACCGATGCCGATTCCCACTTCGAATCCAACAGCTCGCGGTCGACGCCACAATCTGGCAACAATCAACTGGCAGCAGTGCGCATTAACAAATTGCTCGCTGAGGCGCTCAATGAAGGTCAGCGCAGATCGCCTGACCGAATGTTCTGCAACATCAAAGACGTAATTAAAATCGTCGATTTCAGTCGCTTTTGTGAGAAGAAGGATGTGCCCCCTCAGGCTCCGCCGCCCCCGAGCGGCACGGTCCGAGCAAGATATCTGGTCCAACCCGGAGATACGCCGGCCAAAATCGCCAAGCTATTCTTCGGAGATCCGCGATTCGCCGACCTGATTATCACAATCAACCGAGTCAACACTTTTTACGAACAGTCTCATTCCGGCTGGCATCCACGCCTTCACGACGGAACCGAAATCTGCCTGCCCAGCGAAGAAGAACGCGAAATTTACGGGCGCAATTATTTCAAGAAAAAAGGCAACGACTTTTTCTCTAAATTCGGCAATTTCGCCAACCAATCCAAAGCCAAATGCGCGCAAGTTCTAGGCAACTCGCTCACCGCTGACTTCTCTCGCCCGGCATCGCAGGAGCCTGACGCACCAGTATTTTTGCGAGGTATGCGCTTTCCGGCAAACCAATCACCATTGGCAAGCAGCGTGCAAGAGTTCAATGCGAATCACTCAAGCAATTTGAACAAACCAATCAGTGCTCAGCCTTTGCCCAAAATAAACAAGCCTCAGTGCCAACCCGTTAAATGGAACACCTCAGACGATCAAAAAGCCCCTTCCAATCATATGTTTGCAGCACCAAACGTCCCTTCACTGAGAAGAGCGGCATTCTTCCTCAGCGATAGCAGCTTGATCAATCAGATAGCCGAACTGAAAGATCAAAACGTCCAAGTGCACCCGCCAAATGCCGAATTGCCTCAAGAGCAGCCGATAGCCGATGTGATCAGTTTCGATCCTGATACCAGTGGTAATGACAATCCTCTGCAACGCATACTCAGTCAGGTACGATTTTCAGGCTGTCGCGCCGCACTCAATCTTGCTCAATTCGAACGCTCAGCGCCCACAGCGGAGCGTCGAATTTACATCACCCTGCCGGGCGAGACACTATATACGGTGGCGGCGAAAGACCCCTGCCTGCGCGATGCAAATGCCTGGAGATTGCTGGCCACACTCAACAACCTTTCTGGGGATTGCGATGTTAATGGCTTGCCAGTAGCAGCTCTAGTCTGCGGACAACAACTGATTCTGCCAACTGAGGAAGAAGCAGCCCAATACAGAATGTTGACTAAATTATCACAAGCAACAGATCAAGCTCAGACAATCAAGGCAGACAAAACGTCATTCTCTGAGATGCTGTCCCTGCGAACAGAAGAGACCGCAGAGAAATTCACCAGTTACCAACTGGCATCGAATAGCCGGATTCTGGTCCGCAAAGATTACTTAGGCTCGACGAACTTTTGCGTCAAGTTGCAGACCAGCATCGCCAATATCTGGTTCACCCTGGTCACATACGAAAGCTCTTCTTCGCGCCGAACGATCAGACACATCTATTCGCAGCAGGGCACCGTATCAACCTTCGAACTCGATTTACCGCTGACGGTGGCACGACAAATGGCCGAGGAGGACTTGAAACGAAATTGGACTATCTATCTAAACGCCTATCTCGCAATCAGCTGCGAAGCAGAAAAGCGAGATAAGACGCGCATCTAATAAATAGAATCGATTCCCAGGAACTGATGCAGGCTTTGCAAAACTTCAGCCAGCATGATTCTCGACATGCATTGACCGGGATCGTGGGGGTTGGCGAATCGGCAGTGTTTCTGGTCGTGGCAGGCGCAGCTACTACTCTGATCCAAAACCATATCTAAACAACCATATGGTCCGCTCCGCTCAGGAAACGTCGGTCCATAAAGACCGATCACCGGCGTGCCCACTGCCACCGCTATGTGGGCAGGGCCCGTGTCTCCTGAGATCACAATTTGACAGTGCTTGAGCACCGCCGCCGTCTCCGGAAGCGTTAGCTGACCGGCGAGATTAAGACAGGGACCTTCGATCGCCGCTTCCAGATCGGCGCATAATTGCAGTTCATCGCCACCACCGATTAGGGCCGGTAAATGCGTTTGCCAACGCCCTATATGTTGAAGCAAGTAGACCCAACACTCATAGACCCAGGCGCGATGAGGTCGGTGCTTACCGACACCAGGGACGATGCCAATGATCGGAAAGTTGGGCAACCCCTGCTCGACTAACACGCGCTCGACAACCTCCTCGGAGAGTGCCTCGGGAAAAATCGTCGGGAAGGGAAAATCGGGCAATTCCGGGCAAATCGGGCGAATCGTATCGAGAAAATTTTCAGTCGCATGTCTGATCGGTCGTACCTGGGCCGATTGCTTTTCATATCTGAGCACCATGGTGCGGCGGCTCAGGATGGTCATCAATTTGCTTTTGGTGCTGTTAGCCAGGTCGACGAACAGATCGGGCTTGAAATTAGCGAAGGTTTTAGCCAGTTCGAATATACCGGCATTGCGATCGTAGTCGATGATTTCGTCGATGCTCGGACAGAGACTGAGTAAAATCGGCCTCAGCTCCGGGTGTGTCCAGTAGGTCAAATTGGCGGCCGGAAAATTCTTTTTCAGTGTCGCAGCCACAGGCGAAGCCAGCATGGCATCTCCGATGGCGGCTGGATGGAAAACAAGAATATTGGCAAAGGCTTCCATTATGGGCTAGGCTTCACTGGACTTATAACGCGCATGACTTATCATAGTAAGTGATATGAATGACGATGTTTATTATGTTCTAGGTTGGCAGCAACCATCAGGTAAAGTAGCGATTCTTTGCCGTTCGCGTGGCGATAATGCCGGACCAGCATATTGCTGGACCAAGCGGGAAGCGATCCATCTCCGCACCAGATTAGCAAATGATCGTCGCGGCGAACAAAATCCCACAGCCCGTCGAATTATTCGTCAGCTGATAGTTTACAAGTATTTGTCGGACCAGCCACTTTCGTGGAGACAGGGTGACCTCTGGGTGTACCTGGAACCAGATTGGTTGGAAGCTGTAGAAGCCAGACCAGCCTAGCCATTCAATCACGTCAGCTAGTGTCAAGTACGTCTGCCTCCGGCATTGACGTTTCGACTCCAGCGACTATATTTAGTCATTTTCATCAGCTTTATTTCGTCACCGTTAATCTGCCCTTAACCAGAAACTGGTAGATATCTACTAGTAGCGGACTCGTGCATCTTTACTACCACCGCGTCTTTCTGCAAAGCCGCATTCCGAGCGTGCTCGCATGGGAACTGAAAAAATTGTCGCCGCCATCGCAATTGTCCTCGCGTTGGGCTTCGATTTCGTCAATGGTTTCCACGACACAGCCAATGCTGTCGCCACTGTCATTTACACGAAATCGCTGAAACCGATCGTGGCGATCGTAATGAGCGGCATTCTCAATTTTCTCGGCGCGTTGCTCGTAGGAACAGCGGTGGCGGTGATCATCACCAAAATTATTCCGCCAGAAGCGGTGACACTGCCGATAGTGGTGGCTGTACTGATTGCCGCGTTAGTATGGAACTTGATCACCTGGTGGTTTGGCATTCCGGTCAGCTCGTCTCATTGTTTGATCGCCAGTCTTTTCGGTGCCGGTGTCACGGCTGCAGCGATGAATGGCAAAGGCTGGTTGGAAGGAGTCAATTGGCACGAACTCTGGACGGTTGTCACCGCTCTCTTTATTTCACCCATCGCTGGCTTTATAGGCGGTGCCGGGATGACATACCTGGCTCTGAAACTGTCCGGTGAAAAAGACCCAAGCAGAAAGCATAACCCGGAGCTGATGCGCTGGTTGCATATCATCGCCAGCGCT
>CAJCHQ010000308.1 GCA_903970295.1 Bryobacterales bacterium | reverse complement strand
TTTTGCTCAATCGATTTTTGCCGGGTTAATAGCTGACAACGCATAGGCGATTATCCTGCTGAAAGGATTGACAGGCTTGAGGGGTTAGCTTCACGCAGTGTGCGACGTTGAGCGCGTTTAAGTCGATTTGACCACGATCGTGCATTGCCGACATATTTGCCAGCGCTTTATCCGTGATCAACTCTTGAGCGAGATCCAGCTTTTTCAGGTTGAACATGCCGGCGAGCGATGGAATTGAGTCGTCGGTTATGAGCTTGCCTTTCAACTTTAAAGTTTCGAGATGCTTCATATGACTGAGCTGGCGCAGTCCTGGATTCCCGACGTGGTCAAAACTAAGATCAAGATAAGTCAATGGGAGTTTAGAAATAAGTGTGGTGCTGCTGTCATCGATCGCGCCACCATTGTAGGCCGCCACCAAAGTAGTGAGATGCTTTAATTTCAGTAAGAATCTCAAATCAACAGGGTGTTCAAAGTTTTGGCAGCAGCCGTTGATATTCAAGACCTGCAGTGAGTGTAATTCGCTCAAGCAGCTTAGCGACTCACTCTTCAAACCAGTCGTACGTTCAATATTTAGCTCTTCGAGAGTGTTGATTTTGCTTATATAACGCAATCCCACCTCAGATATCTTCGTGTCTCCGACTTTTAGTGTTTTCAGCTTAAGTCTGGGCGCGAGTTTGACTAGCGCTTCGATGCCTTTGTCATCGATTGATGTGTCTTGTAAGTCGAGGCTGCGCAGGCGCGATGGGTCATCTTGTATGGCGGCGACTAAAAAGTCGATTGTTTTGTTAGTGACTGTTCGGTCGTTGTCCGCGAAGTCAAGAAACTTGGACTTAGTATTGAATTCATAGTTCATTTCTTGGTGAGCGAGGCTGTCGGCGGTCAGATTGATATCAAAATTATCAATGGGATTGTCTTCGGCTGCAGACGCACTTGGCTTTGGACTGTGGCTCGCCGACTTGGATTCTGAAGTGATCGGCTCAACGGTTACTGGAGGCTTTTGTGTTTGCATCTGTTCGGATCGGGACTGATTCGTGGCATTATTTTTTGCGGCAAGATATGTTGCTGCCGCTAAACATATGCTTGCGGCTGCGACGATCAACACTGTTCGCCTGAGCCTTTTTTCTGGATTGCGTTCGCGTTCTTCCGCGACTTTGGCTTTACCCTGCAAAGCTTGATGCAAATCTCGCTTCAGTTCTGCAAAGGTCTGTTGCCGTCGAACAGGGTCTTTTTGCAGGGCTTTGTCGATAACATCTTCCAAATCTTTGCCGAACTCGCCGCCAATTGATGCGGAAGTCAATCGCAAGGGCACTTCGTTGACGTGCTTAAACAATGTCTCTATTGCAGAAGCACCAATGATTGGCGGTGCGCCCGTCACCATGTGATAAAAGATGCAAGCGGCGGAATAGATATCGGTGCGAGCATCAAGTGGCTTGCCGAGGGATTGTTCTGGGCTCATGTAAATTGGGCTGCCTACGATTTGCCCGGTTTGGGTGATATTCTTCTGGGCCACTCCCTCGGGTCCGACAATTTTGGCAATCCCAAAATCGACGATTTTGATCGTCACGCTATTTTCAGAATTGGTCAGCATGATATTGCTTGGCTTTAGATCGCGATGCATTACTCCGCGCGAATGCGCGTATGACATTGCGTCACAGAGCTGATCGAATATTTCGGTGGCTTCAGATAATGGCATAGCACCGCGTTTCGATAGTACCGACGAAAGATCTTCACCATCGACATATTCCATGACCATGTATGGACAATCGTCTTCGGTAACTCCAAAATCGCGCAAGCTGATGATATTTTTGTGGTTGAGAATGCTTACAGCTTTAGCTTCTTGTTCGAAGCGTTTAATTTCGGTCTTACTATTGTTCCTCAGCAACATTTTCAAAGCAATGTCGACATCGACTTTGGTGTCGTGGGCTTTGATGATCAAGCCCATGCCGCCATTGCCGATTGTCGAAAGGTACTGATAGCGGTTCGCGATCACAGTGCCTGGCAACAAGCCCTGGGCAAGCAAAGTGCCGTCATGTGGGCAAACCAAAGTTGGTTCGTCGAATTGTTCGCTACAGAGTGGGCAGGCTCCGGCGAGCGATAAGATCGTGCGGTCGAGACTGTATGATTTAGTCATTGATTACCGTATTGCCCATCAACAGATATCTACCCGGGATTGAGCGGCAATCAAGCGCAGATTAGGGTCAAAATGCACTTTTAATGAAGTGAAACTGCGTTTAGCCCTACGGCAGAGGACAAAGGCGAATCGGCTGGAATTGTGTTGTTCATCCCTGGCCGGGGAAATCACTGGACCGATCCAGTTGATTGGCATCAGTTTGACGAAATCAAGCTGATCTCTCGGAGCTGTCCGCGACAGCTCTCAAGTGGTTGACTTTCTCGAATTGAAATCTAGTCAGGTATTAGCTGAGCTCAACTAGTTCGCCAAGCTCTTTAAAAATGCTCGACAAACGAAGACCGACGACCGCTTATTGGTCGGGTCGTCGCTATCGCTTAGTCCGCCTAGGTGCACTCCAGGTGACAAGTTGAGACGAATAAAGGTCTTTGGACCTTGCGCTGATTCGTAGATTTGGTCAGCCATCGCTACTGGCAAAAGTGGATCCTGGATTGCGTGAATAAGAAGCAATGGCGTCTTTTTCTCTTTGAAAAGGTTACCGACACCCAGATCAGGAGCCGGATAGAAGAATGCCGGATAGAGTCGTAAAAATGGGAGATGATCTTGAGCAACAGCATTCAGTGAAGTGTAAGCACCTACCAAAATCAGACCAGCGCATGGATGATTTTGAGCCGTCCTGCAGGCCAATCCGCTTCCCAGCGATAGTCCGACCTCAACGATTTCGGCTGGCGCGGCAAGTTTTTCATCGACCAGGTATTGGTACGCGGCATCCGCATCATCGCAGAGATTGGCGTTGCTCGGCTGTCCCTGACTCAGTCCGAAACCTTCGTAATCGTAGAGGAAGACACTTGCTCCTGAAGAAAGAAGACCATAAGCCGTGTCCAGAAATGATCCCACGTTTCCGGCTGGGCCGTGGTGAACCAGTGCCGTCTTGGTGGCGTTTTCATTTTTGAAATACCAACCGTGTAATTTTTTTCCGTCTTTGGCATTGAAGAATTTGTCCTGTCGCTTCACTGTCGGTCGTCCTGGCTCGTAGCCAGTGACGGGTTTGGGCTGGAATTCAAGCAATGAGAAGAAAAGAATCGGCGAAAGTCCCAGATAGAGAACAACGACGAAGAACGCGAGTAGTTTGGAATATTTCGCTATTCGCAATTGTTCACTCTCTGCGCGCTTTAGCTTCCCGGTGGCCTCAGCTTTCTATTGCCTCAGCTTTCTATTGCCTCAACTTTCTGTCGCCTTAGCTTCCCGGTTGACTCAGTTGCAATGTCTGATTCGAAGCGCGCCGTCTATTGCGCCGTCGCCCATAGTACATCAAAGCATGTAGCTTGCAACCAAATTGCAACTTCTTATCACTAACTTAGGGCTGTTCCGCGGATCGCTTCGAATTTACACCCTACTAGCTCTTTCCACCTTGAGGTAACGACCATGTCAGATCGAACAACAAGTATCGTTCATAGTATCGAGCATGCCCCCGCCAGTCGCGATGGGCACACGCATAATTTCGAGAGTGCATATTCTCAAATTGCACTGCTGCAAAAGCAAGACGGTGGTCCCCAGAGCGAGCAATTTCAAAAGGATATGGCTACGGTCAACGAGAAGTTGCATGCTGACGGCGTGCTGCCGAATTTGCAAATTACTGGTGTCGACGAGACCCATCACCAATTGATTGGCACTGAAGTGTCGAGTGGCATTACGTCGGGACAGAATCCTGCTAGCGTCAACGACTTCGGCTCGCCAACACGGGAGAGTAGTGATAACACATGCACTTTTCAAAATCCTTTTGGTTTGCCGCAAAATTCAACAGATGGCGTGGTGAATACGCTTCTCAATTCTCTAACTGGCAACGGCGTGCCGATTACGCTTGATGATTTCGAAGGCGGCAATCAGAACTCGGGCGACTAGGGCTCAGCACCCTTAGAGTTGAATTCGATGGAATCGCAAAGTTTGAATGACTGGATGATGCATCACGATCACAATTGATCGAGTCGTTTAATAGTGTTCAATGTTCGTTCTCGTCAGAACGTTCGGTCTCGAGATAATGCAGGACATTTGCGGCCTGCGAGCGTAAAAAAGGTGTGGTGCCTGCTACTTTATCTAGCCTCAATTTGGCGACCGCCTTCGGCACGATAAACTCATCGACATAGCGCTGTCTTTGCACATAAGAATCAATGCTGGTACATACGGTGTCAGGCGAAACTTGCAGCAAGCATTTGTGAAGAGCAGACATCCATAGTGCTGAGCGCAACGGAGCTTTGTCGCAGGTTTCAAGGAAATCCTCCCCGCTATTTCCCAGCATTTTTTCTCCGAAAACTGCCCATTGTTCTCCGTTGTTTCTAGTGGCGTATATGCTGGGATTCCATTCTGGTAGTTCCAGATTCACTGCTTGATTGAAGCAGGTCATGAGCGCGTCATTCCAGAACTTGTAGCGCAGCGCGTGGCTCCACTCGTGTAATACATCGCGCCGTAAATGATCGGTGCGTTCGGTTTTGTACATGCTCAGTTCACCGTCAGTCATGGACATCGCCGAGATGAAACCTTTGTCTTTAGTCGGAGTGCCCGAGGGGACGGCTGTCGAATAATCCGTTTGAGTCACCCATTCGTCCTCGGGATTGCTGGTTTTGAGTATAAATATGCGCTTGAAATAGCTGCTGTCGGGCATCGCGTCGAGCAGTTGCGGTAAATCCGCGGCTGCGACTGCCCTCGATCCTGGTTTCGAATCACCATCTTCCGGTACAAAGATTTTTACCGATTGATGACCTGAAATCTGCCAGCTGACGAAATTGGTTGGAAGCGAGGAGAGAGCGCGTTTATGATAGTCGTCGTAATCGACAAACGGACCGCGAGTTTCGTTACGCACGAGCAACTGCATGGTGACTTTGTTCGAATTGATCAGGCGCTTCGGTTCAGGTTCAATTGGACGATCGGCAATAGTTAACCGTTGGGCCAGGGTGATCGTAAAGGTACTGGTATTGCTTTTGGTGTCAGTGTCTTCTTTAGCCAGGGCGGAAGCACTGGTGAAAGACTTTTGCCCTGATTTCTCGCTATCGGGCTGTGCATAACTGATCCCGGCGAACGCCAGCCACCAGATGATTACCAACAAAAGTAATGACGATCGTGCCAACCTTCCGGTGTTCAGGAAGATGCGGAGGGGTGGCGATAAAAGAAAAGTATGCATCTGTGTATTTTAGCCTGGCAGTCAGGTGGCCTGGCGCTCGTGCGACCTGGCGCTCGGGTAGATCGAATCTTAGAGAACAGTCTAAAATTGATGTTAAGGATTTCTGGAGTGAATAGGATGCATATATCTAGTCGATTTATTTTAAGCTATGTTTTCGTCGCGCAGTTCTTTAGCTCGGTTGGTGCTCAGCCTCAGCCTGCGGTGACCGAGTACGGCTCGAGCCCCACTCGTGTAGATTCGAACGCTACAGCGGCAAAGTCGTCTGATTTCAGTCAATATATGAGCGCTGTGCAAAGTAAGGTCGGGCAGAAGGCTCCGCAAAAATTTATTGGCCAGGTAATGATCACCTTCAAGATAACGAAGAATGGCTCGGTGAGTGATATGAGAATGGTGAAATCGTCTGGTATGCCCCAAATTGATGATGCCGCGCAGGCAGCCATAAAGACCTCAGCTCCTTTTGCTGAACTGCCGACTGATGCTGGGCAAAGCGTTCAGATTCAAATCGCCTTCGATGGCACATCCAAAGGCACCAATGCGCACGCAATTCGGATTCGCTAAATTCGGTAGCACCTAAAACTTCAACAAGCGATACACTTGTTCTGCGACCGGATTGCCATTGAATTCGGAAAAGATTTTCTAATCATCAAAACGCAGTCTTTGCGCTCTCGTCGTCTCCAAATAGCACAGCCAGTTTTATATAGGCGATTTTAGCTTCCATGGCAGCGGGGAACTCTTTGAAGATCTGCTTGAAACCAGCTTTGACGCGCTCCCACTTGATAGATTTCGACTTGAAGTGATTTGGCAAATTATCTTCTGCCCACCACACGAGTCGCGCGTACTCTTGGTCACCTCTGACTCCGCCCAGAGCATCGGAACGCGACGTGATGTAGTCCTCGGCGTCGTGATCGTTGCCATACCAGGTCGGGAGCAGGAAATAGTAAGCCCAGGTATCGATTGCAAAATAAGTCGGCCAGAGTTTGTTGCATTCATCAACGATGCTCAAGCTTTGCTCTTTGTGCCTGCCTGCTGCTACCGCTAAACGCGTGTAAGTAGCCAGCCCGGCGGGGTCTTTATCGTGAGTTGCACCATCTCCATCCATCGTACTCTGCGCTTCTTTCAACCGATCTCTGAAAAGGTCGGAGCGATTCGGATCTTCCCCAACGCGAACTTTCCAGGCGTTATAGATGTCGCACTGAGCGATCGCTATGCGGGCTGTGAAAGAACTCGGATTCTGCGCCAACCATTTTTTCAGTTTGCTGATGCGTTGCAAGTAATGTTTCTCATCGAGTGTGCGAGCTCCGTCTACCGCCGTATAGAATTCATCGAGCTGCCATAAACCGTTGGCTTTTGCCGCCTTTGATGCCCGATACCCGTCTGCAAGTCGGTCTAATTCGGCGAATTTCTCTTTTTCCAGCAGCGCCGAAGCCAGAACAGTTGCTTCATTATTGTCAGGATGTCCTTGTCTCAATCCGGTGGCGAACTCGGTCCAAAGGCGCTCTCTCTGCTCATCACTGCTTGCTAGCTTTTTACCATGCAAATATGCTGCTGTTGCGGACTTATAATCTTGCTGAACGCCCCGCATACGCGCCAACAGTGAGTAAACAAAAGGAGCGCATCCTCTGGCTGACTCTTTCGTATCAGCCGCGGTGACGGCTCGCTGCATCAACTCTTCGGCTTTTTGTTTTTGGTTCAAGTCGGCGTAAATTAAAGCCAACGTGGCGATTTTGTTGATAGTTTGCTCGTGATCGGGACCGAATGCTTTTTCAGCGACTGCCACAGACACCTCTTGATCTTTGTCACCCGGGTCCTTCCACGTGCCATTCAAAAATCGCAGATGGCTATCCCACCCTCTAGTCTGATAGGCATTGGCCAATTGATCAGCTTCGGCCGATTGGGGAGGCGGCTCTTGCGGACACAGTGAAATCGCTGTTTCCAATTGTCGATCGCCAAGCTCTTTCTCCTGCTCGCCGTACAGAACACCCGCGTATTCTCTGTAAAGCGACATCAATTTGTCATTCGAAACTTTTGCCGCGCGAGCATCGCTGAATGTCTGATCGATCATCTGTTTGCCTTTTACGGCATCGCTTTTCGAAACATCCATAGCCGCCTGAAGTTGATTTTTCCAGCGTTCTTCGAGAATGTGCGGGCCGAAATGAGACATCAGCAGCGCGCCCAAAATGAGCGAAATCCCGAGCAAGCCGGCGACACCGGCGAGGATCAACTTACGCCCTGACTTGTGGCTAGGAGTTTCAGTTTGCAGGGGGTCCAATGCTAATAATCCTCGCCAATACTTAGGCCGGGTTGCACCACATTTTGGCACATTTCGGACGTCGTTTCTTCACTGGATCGGCTCTAGCTCCAAGCAAAGCCGAGATACTCGTGTCGCACTTGGATATTTGGCGATTTTTTTTTAGCGATAATTTTAATGTTTTCCTGACTCTTAAAATCGACAACGATTTGAAAGTGAAATTGAAGTACTCAACCGATATCGGTTGAATGCTTAGATTCACTAAGATGCTGTCGAAAACTGCATCAGAAAACATTGATGATTTTCTGACTAACGGCTCAAAAGCGATTCACATGTCATTCTAAAACGTCCTACCGATATCGGTTGGACCAATATGTGCAAAGTTTGACCACGACTCCGGTGCTAATTCGTGATTTTCTGACACTTGGGAACCGGCACGGCATGAGGTAATTAATTTGAAGTGCTCAACCGATATCGTTTGAACTTCTGTGCCAAATCACCGTCAACAGCGTCGTCGATTATTTCGTACTTCTCTGACAGTGGCGCTGTCTGCTGCAGTGACCGGCAGTCCTTGACGCGTAGGTGCTTATGTGCCTACTGACTTTGAACGTGCACTGGTGTAGTCTCTTCATTAAAATGATGATTTGGGGTGTCAGTAGCAATGCGGAAGAAGACAAAGAGAGCTGAACGAGCAAAAGATGCAAAACTAGTAAAGCAGCCAAAGCAGACGAAGCCAGCAAAAAAGTCAAAACAACCAGGTCAAACAAGACAACCAGGTGAAGGTACTGTAAATGTAGCGGTGCCGGATCCTGATTTTTCCAAGCTGCCGATTAACGCCGCTTATCTGAAAAAGGCACCGAATTTGCGCACACGCAACGATCGCTTCGAAGTAGGGCGCGCTCTTCGCCTGGCGTGCCCTCGCGAATCGCATGCTGAATTCACAGTCGATCGTCCGCGCAGAAAAGACCCGATCAAGCTACTGGTTGCCGCCAGCGAAGGTAGACTCGAGGAACTGTTGCCGATCCGATACGGCCGTATGCTCGCCTCCCCATTTGCATTCTATCGGGGCGCATCGATCATCATGGCCGCAGATCTCGCCAAGACCCCATCGAGCGGATACGCTGTCCAAGCCTGCGGCGACTGTCATCTCATGAACTTCGGCGCTTTCGCGACACCGGAACGAAACATCGTATTTGATATCAACGACTTCGATGAAACTTTTCCGGCGCCCTGGGAATGGGATTTAAAACGACTGGCTGCCAGCTTTGTCATCGCCAGCAGGCACAACGGACACAACGCAAGTTCTGCACGTGCGACGGTATTGCGACTGGTTAACAGTTATCGCAATCAGCTCAGTGAGCTGTCCGGTATGCCGGCACTTGCCGCCTGGTATGCATTCCTGGACTACAAGTCGCTTATCGACTTGACCGCGGATCCCCTGCTCAAAAGAAAGCAGAGGAAGGCTTTGCGTCAGGCTTTAGAAAGAGATTCTTTACACGAGTTTGTGCGTCTCGGGCATGTTGTCGATGCGCAACCGAGAATCAAGGACGATCCACCGCTCATCTACCACCATGATGCACAGAATCATCCAAAATATGATGAACAAGTGCGCCACGCCATGGAGCGATATCGCGAATCTTTGCCGCTCGAGCGGCGGGTTTTGCTCGATCGCTATGAGTTGGTAGACACTGCTATCAAAGTTGTGGGTGTGGGAAGCGTCGGCACGTATTGCACGATCGGTCTCTTTTTCGCTGCTGAGAACGATCCGCTATTTCTGCAATTGAAAGAAGCGCGGCAGTCAGTTCTGGAACCATATGTTGATTTTCCGCCATTTCCGTCTCATGGCGAGCGCGTTGTATTCGGACAACGGCTAATGCAATCAGCTAGCGACATCTTCCTCGGTCACACAATCGCTGATTCTGGTCGTCACTGCTACATACGTCAATTGCGTGACGTGAAGATCAAACCGATGGTCGAAATTTTCAATGCTGCCAACATGCTCGATTACGCAGAGAATTGCGCCCTGGCGTTAGCCAGTGCCCACGCCCGCTCCGGAGACGCGGCGATCATTGCCGGCTACATCGGCAAAGGGCAAAAATTTGCCCAGGCGATTTATGAGTTTTCCTCGAAATATGCGCAGCAGAACGAGCTCGACTTCGCCGCCCTGACCGAAGCGGTCAAAGCCGGCACAGTGAAAGCTCAATTCGAGGCATGACGCAGAACTGCGGTGTGAAAAATGACTCGAGGCATGAAGAACTCGAGACGTGAAAAGAAACTCGAGGCGTGAAAAAAAATGAGGAGCCGCTAGAATTGACGGCGTGAAATCGAAGTTCCGCCAATTACTGGATGACGCAAACACCGACCCCGCGCACAGGCGCTGGCTATTCATTCCTTACGATCAGCTTTCTGATCAAATCGGTCCGCTATCTAGAGAACCGGCGTCTGAATTAGGCATTATCGTCGTCGAAAATCCGTGGAAGCCGTCCCGGCGTCCCTATCATAAGCAAAAGTTGGCGATCATCCTTGCTAATCTGCGACACTTCGCGATCGAGCAGGCCAGGCGAGGTGTCGCGGTTTTGCATCTGGTCAGCAATGGTCCGTACCGAAGTGCTTTTGATCAGGTACCGGAAGAATTCGGCACCATTCGCGTGATGACGCCTGCCGAGCACGAATTGCGTGTCGATCTGCAACCCTTATATGACAGCGGCCGGCTCCAGGAAATTCCACATGAAGGTTGGCTGACGACCGCCGATGACTTCAACAAATTCTTGCCAAAGTTGCCGTGGCGTATGGACGTCTTTTATCGCAAGACAAGACAAAAACTGAATATTCTCATGCAAGATGGCAAATTCGCCGGCGGTAAGCTCAGTTTCGATAGTGAAAATCGCCAACGGTGGGATGGCTCACCGCCGGCGCCACCACGCCAAACTTTCGCCCTGGACGACATAAAGAACGAGGTCGGTGAATTAATCGAAAAGAAGTTTTCCCGCCACCCCGGGCAATTAGATTTGCACACTCTACCTGCCACCGCAAGTGATGCCGAGTTAATGTGGAGCTGGGCGAAAGATTATTGCCTCGCTTCCTTTGGCCCCTACGAAGACGCCATGTCAACCGCCTCCAGTGGTCTCTTTCACACTCGTGTTTCGACTTTGCTGAACATCAATAGATTGCTCCCCTCCCAGATCTTGAATGATGTTCTCGAGATGATTGAATTGCCGCTCGCCAGCCGCGAGGGCTTCATCCGCCAGATTGTCGGGTGGCGCGAATACATGCACCACATTCACGCCAACACCGATGGCTTCCGTAAGATTGGGGAAAAAAGGATGGCGGTATCCGATCAGCCTGGAGATGGAGGCTACAAATTATGGACCGGCAAATCCTGGCTAAAAGAGCAAAGTCCCGACGATCCCGATGGCGGCGCCATGCCCTCGCAGCTCGATTCGCACAATCCCTTGCCTCCTGCTTACTGGGGGGTGGAGTCGGGACTTCATTGTTTGGACCACATCGTTGCCACCGTCTGGCAGGAAGGCTGGAGCCATCACATCACTCGCTTGATGGTGTTGTCCAACATTGCCGCCCTCATGGATGTTGAGCCACGCGAATTGACCGACTGGTTTTGGGTTGCTTATACCGATGCGTATGATTGGGTCGTGGAACCGAATGTTCTGGCAATGAGCACCTTCTCTGTAGAAAACATGGCGACGACAAAACCGTATGTGTGCGGTGCAGCGTATATCAATAGAATGAGTAACTACTGCCGCAATTGCGCCTTTGACCCAGCCAAAAACTGTCCGATCACTCCGATGTATTGGCAATATCTCGAGCGCCATGCCGATCAATTATCAGGTAATCAAAGGCTGAACATGCCTTACAATTCGCTCGCCAAGCGCGCAGCCAATCTCAAACTGAAAGACAAGAAGATTGCCGTGCATGTAATCAACGAACTCCGGCATGGACGAAAATTACATCCATCGACAATGCCAGTCGATTAGAGCGAATGTGTACAAAATTTTTCATATCGCTGATCAACATAGGGCTTTCAAGTTATTCATTATCCATAATTCTCGCTGAAATCATAAGCCATATAATCCAGGTCGGAAAGGTTTAGGGATGCTAGCGCTGACGCGTCGATAGTCGTATCGCCAGCAAGCGAGGTGTCAAGCCCCGTGGTGGCGGAAGCTGATGCCGCGCTGTCCGCAGCGGTCGGAGCTGCGGCTGCAACAGCGGAAGTATCGGCAGCGGATGCAGCTGGAGTCGCTGCAGCAGCGGAAGTATCAGCAGCCGTTGCAGCTGGAGTCGCTGCAGCGGCGGAAGTATCGGCAGCGATCGGATCTGGAGTTGCTACAGGAGCTGGAGTGTCCGCGGCGGTGGGAGGCGGAGTCACTGGAGCAGGAGTGTCGGTTGGCTGAGCCACA
>CAJCHQ010000307.1 GCA_903970295.1 Bryobacterales bacterium | reverse complement strand
TTTACGAGTGTGATTTTTTGCAGTTATGACAAATGGTTGTATTGCTGCGAAAAGTATGACGGACGATTGCAGTGGAAAGCATCTGTTCGCGGAAAAGTAATCGCCAATCTGACCGTCAATAAAGACACACTTCTGGTGGCTACCCACGAGGGTTGGCTGCAAGCCTTCAATACCCGCTCTGGCCAGCTGCTCTGGCAGAAAGATCTCGACCATTGTCTGGAGTCACCACCTGTGGTGTGTGGCGATCGGTTGTTTCAGGCCACAGTCGAAGGCGATATGTTTGCATACTCATTCACTACATCTGAATCGCTGACCGAAAAATCGGCATGATCGCAGTCAATCGGTTGCGATGAGAATCACGGCATACTGCCAATTTCTATGCCGGCTTCTTATCCCTATCCGTGTCGGAAGATTTTGTCGATCAAAATAATCGTGAATGTCAGAATGCTGAGAATTCCATTCATGTTGAAAAAGGCGGCGTCAAGTTTAGATAGATCCGTGGGGCTGAGTAGGGCATGTTCGTAAATCAAAATGCCGGCAATGACAACCAAGCCGAGCCAGAAAACCGGACTCAGTGAGAGGATGCCGCCTACTGCCGCCAGGGACAATACCGTCACTAAATGCAAAACGCTCGAACAGTTCAGAGCAAAAGCGGTGCCGAATTGAGCGGGAACACTGAACAACTTTTCTCGGCGATCTATTTCGAGATCTTGCAGCGCATAGATCATATCGAAGCCGGCTACCCAAGTGCTTACCGCTAGCGCCAGACACCACGGGGCCCAACCGGAAATTTGACCACTGGCTGCCACCCAGCCGCCGAGAGCGGCGCCGCCCAGGGCGATGCCCAGCACGATATGACAGAGCCAGGTAAATCGTTTGGTATACGAATAAAACGAAAGCCATGCCACCGCAATTGGTGACAAATAAAGACACAGCCGGGGCAGCATGCAGGCAGCCAAAATCATTACTCCGAATGAAATTACCGTCAGGAGCCAGGCTTGAGCTCGACTAATTTTGCCGGCCGGGATTGCCCGTCCCTGAGTGCGGGGATTGCGAGCATCGATCTCGGCATCGATCAAGCGATTCAAGGTCATGGCCGCAGAGCGAGCACCGGCAAAAGCTACAATCGTCCAGAGAAATGTGGAGGCAGGCGGCCAACCGGAGATCGACAGGATCAGCCCAGAAAGCGCAAAAGGCAGAGCGAAGACCGTGTGTTCGATCTTGATCATCTCCGCCCATTCGCGGACTGCTGTCAAAAAATTTGGTGAGGTCGCTTCCACAATGCTATTTCCTGGGGAGGATATATTATACGAGCCGGAGCATATCGGTTCACTATATATGTTGCCAGATTACAGACACGATAATTTAGTGCACGAATCTGATCACTTGATTGTCATTGTCTATGCTGAAGCGCTTGTCTTTGAGGAATTCTTGCCCGAGCAATGGATACGGTGGCCCTGATTCCAAAACCACGACTTCCGGATTGACTTTCATCACGCCTCCGAGCTCGATTTTGTCGGCTCTGAATAAAAATCCTTTCGAACTGCCGCCGACGCCGCCAGTTGATACCATCCGCGCATCCGCCGGAATCGACAGCCCGAGTTGACTCCAGGTAGCGGCGGTAAATATATTATTGAAAGAACCGGTATCGAAAATCATCACACACTGTCGGCCATTGACACGAGCGTCGACCAACATTTCTCGGCCCGCGACCTTGAAGGGAATGTTTATCGTGTCCAGCGCTTCGACGCTGCGCACACCTTTTTTGCGCAAATGGATGACGCCGGTAGCTGTATCGATGTCATAGCGGAATTCATTGAAAAAATCTTGACCAAGAAGCGAAGCCGTGTTCATCTTCCCGGGCACGATCGCGGTGTAAATCGTTTTGGTGATCTCTCCTAGACTGACTCGTAAATTAGCCTGATCGCAATTGAGTGTGTCTGCTCCGATTCCACGCACCTGGGTGCTACCAGTGGGAACGTATGTGACGCCGGCGTTGTTTAGTTGTTGCTTGCCGAACAAACAGGTGCTTGCCCCCGTATCGAATATAACTTCTACCGGTCGACCGTTGATCAACACCTTGACGAACATGTGACCGCCCTGACCTCTGTGAAAAGGTACTGTGCAATTGTCGGGCAATGAGTCACCGCCCCCGCTTGCCGCTGACGAAAGACCGAGCCCAGAAGTTGGTCTTGCAGGCGTGGCAGCGACTGGGCTTGCCGGTTGAGCGTTGAGGAAGTAAGCCGTTACAGTCTGACCCTCTCGCGAGTTGGGATACGCAGTTTTGATTTTGCGCAACAGTTGAATCGAAGCGGTTGAGTCCCCCAGACCTTGCAGGCAAAGCGCCTCATAGTAAAGGGCGGTTGGCTTATCGCTGCCGCCGTTGACACGTTTAAGATGATTGATTGCCAGCTTGTACGATTTTTGTCCGTAGAGTTTCACGCCTTCATTTAAATTCTCGTCTGCGGCCTCGACTCTGGCGCCGACTAGAAAATTATTCAGTGCTATGAACCCGATCAGGATCGCGATCAGGGCAGGTAACCGCCAACTGCTTGGGCTTGTCATAATTCCATCCGGGCGGAGAAACTATTGTGATTTTTCCCAAATTACACCCTCGATAATCTGTCCTGCGCTTCTTATCTGGTCAAAGATTGTTGTGCCCAGCGGTTAGCGGCCACAGATGGTACCACAGGCAGTGGCGACGCGGCTGCGAGACTCTGACCTGGAGCCTAAGCATGCTGTTGCCTTAGAGCTTTCCTCTTGAATATTTCAGCCCTTGCTGGCATGATCAATATGGAATCAGCTATCGTTGTATTAAAGAAAGCCAAGCTTGACGAATCGAAGGCCTGGTCGCTTGCAGAGGATCGTGAAGGATGAGCACACAAGACCCATATGGCGCCGCAGGCCAACAGAGAAATTTGCCGCCTGGCAAAACGATTGACTTGCAGGGCGTAGCCAGTTTCGCTGCCCTGGTTGATTTACTCGCTCAGGAATTGGGCACTGCCACCGGCAAAATGGTCGGCAATCTACCGAACGGACCAACTTCTTTCAACGAATTGGTCGGCGAGATCGATATGAACGGGCAAGGATTCTACCGCCGGCTGACGGTTTTAGCACAGCCGGGCTGTCCAATCACTCTGCGTTTTCAGGTGGCCTGGAACGATGGCAAAACCAGAGAAGCCGAACAAGCTGTACATGGCGGCGTCACCGCTGATTATTACCTCGGCGTTTCGGTCGAGCAAGTGATGCCGCAAGGCCGGGCATTAGCACGTTATATCGAAGATATCTTTGCGGTCATGGATCGCATGGTCACTCTTGGACAATCCAACAAACTGGCTGTCATGAACGTTTCAGCTGCCGATTTGCAAGCTTTCGAAAATTCCGATCCAGATAGCTTGATCCAGAGACACACCGGTCGCGCCGCTTACAAACCCAACTAGATCGAGTCGACCAAAGGCAGTCAGGTTAGCTCCAGACGTCGTCTTTGGGCTTGGGATTGTGCGCGCGAATGGATTGCAATAGGCCGATCGCCACGAGATCGACGAGCAATGCCGTGCCACCATAGCTGAGAAATGGCAAGGGTACGCCCGCTACAGGCATAATCCCGATTGTCATGCCAATGTTGAGAAAGACGTGGAACAAGAAAAGACACATCAAACCGATGGCCATGACACTGCCGATTGGCTCCGCCCGGCTTTGATAGGCGATTGCCAGTCCGCGCACACAGATCACTGCATAGGCAATGACGACTAGAAGTGCTGCGCGGAAACCTAATTCTTCGCCGAGGACAGCAAAAATAAAGTCAGTATGCCGTTCGGGAATGAACGCGCCTTGAGTTTGATTGCCTTTGCCTAGCCCTGTTCCCTGGATGCCGCCAGAGCCTATGGCGATCAGGCTTTGCAAGATATGATAGCCGGAACCTCGCGGGTCATCATACGGATTGACGAAGCTGGTCAGGCGCTTTTGCTGGTATTCCTTGAGCAATCCCCAGAGCTTCGGTCGGGCAATGCCGGCACCGAAATTGGCACCGATGATCGCCACGATCAAAACCAGGCGGATGATTATTTGCCAACCCTTCCAGTCTTTCCAGCGCCAGAAAAAAAGCAAAAGTCCGCCCAGAATGCCGATAAAGTCGAGCCACCATTCTCGATTCACCGCATTCAGTACCAGGCTGATCAGGGGGCTGACCAGAATCAGAACGTCCAGTGTGGTGGCGCCAGCCCAGTAAGACATACCGAAGAAGACGGCGCCGAAAGTGAGCGACGTGCCAAGGTCAGGCTGTTTGAAGACCAGTATCGCGGGCGGCAACATGATGCCGACCACGGCAAAAATGCCCCAGAACGACTTGATTGGATGACGTCCAAGCCACGCCGCCAGGCTGAAAATAACCACCAATTTGGCGATTTCGGAAGGCTGCAGAGTGATCGGCCCAAGCGCAAGCCAGCGCTGAGCGCCTTGAGCCGAGTGACCTTTGAGCATCACTGCCAGAAGCAGACCGAGGTTGGCGATATAAATTATGGGCACGACAAATTTGTGTGTCCAAAACTTATACGGAATGCGGCTGCACACAATGAGGAGGAAGATTCCAGCCCACATGAATTCCAGCTGTTTGTCGAAATAGCCGACTGTCTGCTGCGAGTAGCGCAGTATATTCAGCCCGACATAGACCAAAAAGGACGTGGCCGCAAGCAATAAGATGTCGATACCGGCGAAGAATTCAGAGAACTGTCGCAGGTAATAACTGATGGGGGATGCTTGAATAGTCGAGTTCATTCAGCAACTGACAAGGATACGAATGCAGATCGTAACATCTCGACGGGTATGCCGTCGCAAACTGCCGTATATTCGGCAGTTTGCCTTCGATGCCTGAAACTCGGACTGATCAGCACTTGGAGCGGATCAGGCGGAAATTAGCAATCAGAGCTGCTTTCCGTTCTTGTTGCTGCAGGTCGAAGCGGGTCGTGTCTTTATCTAAATCAAAGTACCGTGAAACGACCGCGATCAGCTCCTCTTCGAGACTTTCGAGTCTGCCTGCAGGCAATTCCAGGCGATCGTGCACGAGCATATTGCGCATGCGATCTTTAGCCTGGTGCCGTGCCGAATCATCGTTTGCACGGAATAACCAATTGAAGACTTGCACTTTCGGTCCTCCGTTAAACACGTGCTGTTGGGGAGAAGAATTTGACGATACGGTTGATCCAGCTGCTTTCTGGAACGTCGAGATCCATGTAAGGGATGTCTTCTCCACGAAGGCGTCTGGCGATGTTGCGGAAAGCCAATCCCGATCGGCCGTTGTCTGTTCCTGCTACCGGCTCGCCGCGATTGGTCGAGGTGATGATTTCTTCATCCTCCGGGACCACGCCAAGCAGCTTCACTGAAAGAATTTCGAGCACGTCATCGACGCTCATCATGTCGCTGTTTCGCACCATTTGTGGGCGAATGCGGTTGATGACCAGGCGATATTCGCTGATTTCTTCTTTGCGGGCTTCAAGCAGACCGATGATGCGGTCGGCGTCGCGCACTGCAGACATTTCAGGCGTCGTGATTACAATCGCTTCCGAAGCACCGGCAACGGCATTTTGGAAGCCGCTTTCAATACCGGCGGGACTGTCGACAACGACGAAATCAAACAACG
>CAJCHQ010000306.1 GCA_903970295.1 Bryobacterales bacterium | reverse complement strand
GCCCGGTCGATCGTGCCGTCGGGGTTGATACCAGCCTTTGAGCCCTGATCTGGTACCTGCTTAACGAGAACAAAAATGTTATATCCGGCCATGCTTCCCTCGTGCCTCCACGTGCAACTATTGCACATCCGCGCCCGTTCTTCGCACTTTGTTACAGACAGTACGGGTGGCGGACCATCAATTCATATTTTCACGCGATTTCAAGAATTTATGGCAGTTCTTGCGATTTCTGTAATTGTTTGTTTGCACTCTTTGTTGGATTGCCGTCATTGCTTGTCATTAGAAACATCTATTCTGGTTGCCAAAGGCTTAGCATGAGGTGCCGTTATTTATCTCAGGAGTAGGCATGAAAAGTGGTTCTCGGCTGGCTTTTGCGGTCTCCCTCGCGCTCTCTTTATTGACCATTTGGGGACCGCTGTCACCAGTCTTTGCTGGTTTGAGCGAAGGGTTTGTTGCCGATCAGACCAATCCAGGCAATCAGAGCAATCAAAGCAAGCAAAGCGATCAAGCCAGTTCTGCCGCTTACTCAGACGTCTCGGGTAAGGAGCTTCCCTTATATGCTCTGGCTGACGCTTTTTTCGATGACAGCCTGGCTCTCAACCCGAGCTCTGCCACGGCTGACGGATTGCATGAGCACGATCTAGAACTGGAAGACTACTCCAGAGCCGGTCGGGAAACAGAGATAGGTGTGCTCAAAAAATATTTGAAATTGTTCGAAGCGATAGATGCCTCCGGATTTTCACTGACTGCTCAAGACGATCTGCAGATGTTGAAAAATCAGATTCGAGCCGAGCTTCTCTCTCTCGAGACGGTGAAGATGTGGCAGCGCGATCCGGATATGTACACAAGTGCGATAAGCAGCACACTTTTTCCGTTGATCAAGCGCAACTTTGCGCCGATGGATGTGCGACTGCAAGCGATAATCGCCCGCGAAAAGAAAATGCCGGCTGTGCTGGAAGACGCGAGGGTTAATATCGATCGCCAGGCTGTGCCTCGAATCTATGCGGAATTGGCTGAAGAACAGTTGCCCGGCATTATCGATTTTTTCAAAAGAGATGTGCCGGAAGGAATCAAATCGGCGAATGACAAGGCGCTCAAAGAAGAATTTGCTCGCGCCAACGCTGAGGTCATCGCTGCGTTGGTCAAATATAAGCAATACGTGCACGAGCTTTTAGCCGACAAATCCGCCTGCCAGGGTGACTTTGCTCTGGGTGCTGATACTTACGCGAAAAAGTTGAAATACGAAGAAATGGTAGACGAGTCTCTTGACTCTTTGCTGGCAAAAGGTGAAAAAGAACTGGCTCGCTTGCAATCCGAATTCAAAAAGACGGCTGCCGAAATCGACCCGAAAGCGACGCCGCAGGCTTTGTTCGAAACTATATCGAAGGACCATCCAGCAGGCGACAAGTTGATGCTGGCAGTGAAAGATATGCTCGAAAAGTTGCGCTCGTTTTGCATAGATAAGCATATTGTCGAGATCCCGTCGGGCGAAAGAATCGGCGTCGATGAAATGCCGCCATTCATGCGCGCTACCACCTTTGCGGCCATGGACGCACCGGGACCGTTCGAGACCAAAGCAAAAGAATCTTTCTACTTCGTCACACTGCCTGAAGCCAATTGGAGCAAAGAAAAAGTAGATGAGCATTTGCGCGAATTTAGTTACGACGATTTGATCAATACTAATGCTCATGAGGCATATCCGGGGCATTTCGTGCAGTCTCTCTGGATTCGCACTCTCACTTCGAAAGTGCGCAAGATGCTCAGTTGCGAATCGAATAGTGAGGGCTGGGCTCATTATTGCGAGGAGATGATGTGGGAGCAGGGATCAGGCGACGGTGACAAGAAAGTACATCTGGTGCAATTGCAGCTTTCACTATTGCGGGCTTGCCGTTATATAGTCGGCATTCGCATGCATACGAAAGGAATGACACTGCCTGCCGCCATCGATTTCTTCGTCAGTCAAGGATATATGGATAAGACCAACGCCGAACGCGAAGCTAAGCGTGGCACGAGTGATCCGACCTATCTTGTTTATACCTTGGGTAAACTGCAGATTCTTTCGCTGCGCGCTGAAATGCAGAAAAAAGAAGGCGATAAATTCAGCCTCTATGATTTTCACAATCGCTTTCTCAAGCTGGGTAAACCGCCAATCTCCATTGTGCGCAAAGAGATGCTGGCCGACTAGCGACTATAATTGGGTTGTTTGCCAGGTTCGGTTGTGTCAACCCTCAAGCTCAATTTGAAAATCAAGCAGCAAGGAGCAATTCTTGTTGCAGTCCCTCTGGTCTTCGAATTGGTTCTGGTCGGCTGGCTCGCTTCCGCCTTGTTTCAGGCTAAAGCCCAGATGGAGAGTGAGTCTCAATCTCGGGCAGTCGTGCAGGAAGCAGCCGGTTTGGGGCGCTCCGTGCTGGACGCCGGCACGATTCTTTTTGCGCTGAGATTCACGTCGAATCCGAAATTTATATCTGCCTTCAATGACAAATTGAAAGAAGAGGATGGACATTTGCAGGAGTTGATTCGCCTCACGGCCGGCAATCAACGCCAGAAAGAGAAGGTCGACGATCTGGCAGCTATTTCTTTGCAGATGTCTTCTCTGCTCAAAAAGTACGGACGGCCTGCGGATGATTCTGCCGACCCACACACCTATTTAATTCGCAGCGCCAGCAAATTGCGTGAGATGTTCACACCTGTCTTCATGAAATTGAATAACGACGTGACGGAGTTGAACGATTCAGAGAAATCGTTTCAGGACGCCAATCACATAAAGCTGGCTGAATCTTGGAATCGCATTACGATTGGGCTGGTCGGCGGTGTCATTTTCAGCATCATTTCTGGTATCGGTCTGGCTGTGCTTTTCAGTCGTGGCATACTTTCGCGTGTCTACACGCTCAAGCAAAATGCCACTCGTTTAGTTTCCAGGCAAGACCTGGCTAAGCCGGTTGAGGGCAATGATGAACTGGCTCAGCTCGACCGCGATCTGTACGAAGCGGCAACGGCATTGCGCGATGCCGAGCAGCGCAAGCAGGAATTTACTTCGATGATCAGCCACGATTTGCGCACACCGCTGACTTCGCTCAAAGGCGCATTGCAACTTTTGACGCAGGGCAAGTATGGTCAATTGAACGACCTCGGCAAGCAAAGAATGCAGGCGGCTAATCGCAATGTAGAACGCTTGATTGCTTTGATCTCTGATCTTTTGGACGTGGAAAAAATCGAAAGTGGCTTGCTCGATTTGTCACTCGAAGACATGCCGATCGTGGCAGTGATCGAGGATGCCATGGAAATGGTGCGTGATTTTGCCGATCAGAAACAGATAGCAATTTCAGTCGAGGATACAAGCAATGCCTGGGTTCGTGCCGATCGAAAAAGACTGGGGCAGGTGGTGCAGAATTTGATCGGCAACGCTATTAAGTTTTCGCCTGAACAAAGCCCGATTTCGATTAAAGTGCATATGGAAAAGCCCTGGGTGAGAGTCTCGGTCAAAGACTCGGGACCGGGCCTCAGCAAAGAAGAATCGAGCGAGATCTTCCAGCGCTTCAAACAAACCGGGGCGGGCAAAAGGCAAGTCGGAACCGGGCTGGGTTTATCCATTTGCAAAGCAATTGTGCTTCAGCTTTATGGCGAGATCGGAGTCGATAGTGAAGTCGGATCCGGCAGCACTTTCTGGTTCAAGCTCAAAGCTCTGCCGGCTGAAGCCAGCCGCTCAGAGCCTAACCAGGCTCTCAACATGCAAAGGTGAGGTGACCTGGCAGTCTGTTGTATGCTTATCGCCAGTTGCTGGCGCCGCAGTAGTAATAATGGCGATATGACAGTGGCAGTATGTAGCAGTATGTGGCAGTAGAAGGATGCAAAATGGCCAAGATATTGATCATTGAGGATGACCAAGATCTCTGCAACGTGGTGGCCGATAGTCTCGGTTTCGAACACTATCTGGTCGAAACATCTTTTGACGGAGAGACCGGCTTCTCGTTGTTGCGAATGAATGCATACGATTTGGCCATAATTGACTGGGATCTGCCAAGTATCAGTGGTGTGGAAATTTGCCGTCGTTATCGATCAAACGGTGGGCTGGCGCCTATCTTAATGCTGACCGGCAA
>CAJCHQ010000305.1 GCA_903970295.1 Bryobacterales bacterium | reverse complement strand
CTGGCGGTGGCCATATTTGTCGGCATCGTTATGGCAATCGCCTTATTCTCAATGTCCTTCACGCGCATGGTTGGCTCGCACCAGGAGCACAAGACTGCAATTGAAGCTGGGGCCCTTGCCGCCGCCGATGACCTCAGTCGTATTGTCATTGAGGATCCCAATTTTGGTTTTATCGGGCTCTCCGACTCACCCCCGGTAGGATCCGCGACAATGGCGGCAGATCATTTTTTTACCAGGGTACAAGGCATCAACACTTTGTTTGCGCGTATTCGTTTGGACATGATTATTGCCGATCGATTGCACAATCAAATTATGAAGCAAATTCTGGACACCGAATACCAGGAAGCACGACAGGCAGCAACCAGACTTTCGAATACTTTAGCTAGCGCCTGTTTGCCGGGTGGCTCTGGACCTGGCGCTGATGGAAGCACAATCAGACCATATGACGACGCAGAACAGGCATATCTCTCCAACAGCATACGCATGAATGGCGGGCAGAGTAATTTAAAGTCTGGTTCTTTCAAAATCACCTTAGGCATGGCCACCGGGTTGAATACTAATACGCCGACTCCCAATCCTCAATCGGCCGCGTCTTTGAATAGCAGCACGATGCAAGAAAACGGCAATTACGAGGCGTTTATCGATGTGCCATATGATGGTTACGATTTTGTTTTCTCTGGAGGAGATGTTACAGCCTTAGTAGATCTCAAAGCTTTTGCCTTGAGCAGTCAACAACTGCCTTACTACGTGGCCAACATCGTTGAATGCGAAGCTGATGAAATCACTCAATACAAGAACGAATATGCGCAAACCGATTCTGCCACTTTGCACATAGCCGCATGCGCGCAGCCGGCATCAGTTTTAGATCCTATGCCGAACGAAAGCGCACTTGCGGTGCGCTTTTCGCCTGGTACGTTTCCCAATTTTCAGCGGTTAGGCGACCTTTTGGATACGACATGCATCGAATATAGTCCAGCCGATAGCGTCGGCACACCTTTAAATGGAGACTATCCGCAAAATCCTCTTAGTCCGCTGGTTTTGGCTGATGCCGCCGACAGTAACCCGCCCTTCGGGCAAGTAGTGACCATGGCTATTTACGATTGGATCAAAAATCAAGGCGTGAATGTCAATGTCACCTCTTTGATGCAATGCTTTAACCAGCCTATGAATACTTCTATACCTGCAAACATCCCCCAAGTGCATTATTTTAGAGCAACCACTGGCGGTGTCATCACCGAAACTGAACAAATCGACGATCCGACCTTAGCCTTGCCTGTCAGTCAGAATCAATACTTAGCTGAATCGGGAGCAATCATCCTCGGCAGTGGTACCAGCATCAATACCAACAATATGATTTTGTATGACATGTTTGTGCGCGACTTCGTGTATAAACAGGGTCGGCTAAAAGGCGGTCTGCATGCCGGAGAGCCATTTGGTATTCTCGGCCCGACAATTGCCAACACGATACCGAATACGCCCATGGGTGAAAATCCTACACGATACGCGCTCTTTCCCACTGGTCCCGGTGGCGGGGCAGTCCGGCCGACGTATCTGAAAATGGGGACGGCAGTGGAAATTCGTTTTCGTGGACGGTCCTGAGCGGAAAGGGACAAAATCTGCTAATCGGTCGTCAACAAAGGCGCCGTGGTGATTTCCTTTTGCTAAGCAAGTGCGCCAATGCTCAAATATAGCAGCGGGCTGCTTCCTGCTCAGATCTATCTATGGTCGCTAATCTGTGACATCATGGCTATGTGGGCTAACGTATTTGCCTTGCAAATACTATTAAGTGCCAAAATGGTCGTACGCCTTTCATCCACAGCATTCGTGGTCATATAAACCGCAATACGCAGCTGTTCCCGATGTCTTGAGTTCGGGCACGGCAATCAGGTGTTGCAGTTGAAGCCTTCTACCAAGCTTGTCTCAGGTAATTTGCGGTCCTTTCTGCAAAGAAGCGGCTTGCCGCGCAATGCTGCAGGGGAAGCGCCGCTGCGGGCGGAGCTGTTCAGTCAAGAACAAATGGAGCAGCACGGCAAAATGCTAGCTGGCTGGCACAAAGTTAATGCTACGAATAGTGCCGATCAACTGCTCAGCCGCTTAGCCGATAACGAGTTGGTGATTGGTCGCTGTTGCGATCTGCTGACCGAGAAGGTCAAAGCCAATCGGCGCATCACTCCGGCTGGCGAGTGGTTGCTCGATAACTTCTATTTGATTGAAGAACAAATCCGCACGGCTAAGAAACACTTACCAAAAGGCTACAGTCGAGAGCTTCCCTGCCTGATCAACGGACCATCCGCCGGTTTTCCGCGCGTATACGACATCGCATTGGAAACGATCTCACATGGAGATGGACGCATCGCACTTTCCGGTTTCGGTCGTTTCGTAGCGTCGTATCAGCAGATAACGGCGCTCAAGTTGGGCGAGTTGTGGGCGATTCCAATCATGTTGCGGTTAGCTCTGATCGAGAACCTTCGCCGAGTCGGTGTACGCATCGCTACCGATACGCTCGATCGTGATAGCGCCGAGTCTTGGGCCGATCAAATGATGGAAATAGCCGAGAAGGACCCTAAGAGCCTGATCCTGGTCATAGCCGATATGGCTCGATCGAATCCACCGTTGGTCAGTTCGTTCGTCGCTGAACTAGCGCGGCGTTTGCAAGGGCAGGGGCCGGCGTTAGCTCTGCCGTTGACCTGGGTAGAACAACGGCTAGCGGAATCCGGTTTGACCATTGAGCAATTAGTTCAGTCCGAAACGCAACAACAGGCTGCCGATCAGGTTTCCATCAGCAATAGTATTGGTTCTCTCGGCGCTCTCGGGGCGGTAGATTGGCGCGAATTTGTCGAGTCGAACAGTGCGATCGAGCGAATACTGCTGGAAGATCCGGCTGGAGTCTATAGTCAAATGGATTTTTCCACTCGCGATCATTACCGTCGCGTGGTTGAAAAGCTGGCCAAGAAAACTTCTTTGTCTGAATCACAAGTGGCGCAACAGGCAATCGAACTCGCTCGCGCTAGTGTTGTTGATAAGCCGAGCGATGGTCGTGCCGGTCACGTCGGTTGGTATATCATTTACAAGGGCTTGCCCCAATTGGCACGAGCAGCCAGCGTCCAGTTCACTTCACTAGAAGTGCTGCAGCGCATCGCCGGCAAATTGCCTCTGCTGGCTTATGTTGGCTCAATCACTGGTATCACAATAGTTCTGACTGATATTACGGCCGGAAAGGCGGTTAGAAATGACTTGCCGGACTGGCTTTTATTGCTCACCCTAGTCGTTTCTTTTGTAGCCACTAGTGAGTTGTCTGTTGCGCTCGTCAACTGGCTGTGTGCATTTTTGGTGGCACCCCAACCCTTACCACGCATGGATTTCAGCAAGGGTATTCCGTCGAGTTCCCGAACTCTGGTGGTTGTGCCGACGATGCTTGCTAGTCCACGAGGCATCGAGACTTTGATCGAAGGGCTGGAAGTTCGCTTTCTGGCCAATCGTGATGAGAATATTCACTTCGCTTTGATCACCGACTTGACCGATGCGCAGACGGAGACAACTCCCGGCGACGAATCCCTGATCCAACTGGCTCGTCAGCGCATTGACGAATTGAATCAAAAATACGGGGGCGACAGGAACAGCTTTTTTCTATTTCACCGACCACGCCGTTTCAATGCGCGGGAACGCGTTTGGATGGGCTACGAGAGGAAACGAGGCAAGCTGGGTGATTTGAATGCCTTCTTGCGCCGCCGGGAGGCTAATCGATTTTCTGTCATCGCGGGCGATACCACGGCTCTTGTTGATGTGAAATATGTGATCACGCTGGATACAGATACACAGCTGCCACGCGACTCAGCGCGACAGTTTGTCGGAGTTATGTCACACCCGCTTAATGCACCTCAATTCGATCCGGTTAAACGTCGTGTCGTGGAGGGTTATGGCATTTTGCAACCACGCGTGTCGGTTAGTTTGCCGAGCACGAACGGGTCGCTCTATGCACGAATATATGGCAGCGAACCGGGAATCGATCCATATACCCGTACAGTTTCTGATGTTTATCAAGATCTTTTCGGAGAAGGCTCTTTCATCGGCAAAGGCATTTACGATGTTGATGCTTTCGAAAGTTCTCTGGCAGATTGTTTCCCCGAGAATAGAATCCTCAGCCATGATTTGCTCGAGGGGTGTTACGCACGCTCGGGTTTGTTGAGTGATGTGCAGCTGTTCGAAGAGTATCCCACTCGCTACAACGCCGATGTGAATCGGAGATACCGCTGGATTCGGGGGGATTGGCAACTTCTGGAATGGCTTTTGCCGAGCGTTCCTGGACGCGGAAGAAGCAATCAGAGAAATCCTATTTCGGTACTTTCGCAGTGGAAGATATTTGATAATCTGCGCCGCAGTCTGACGCAAGCATCTCTAACTTTGATGTTGATTCTGGGTTGGACAGTGCTTTCGTCCTCGCGCTTCTGGACGATTTCAGCGATTACTATTATTTTTCTGCCGCCAGTCTTTGCTTCGGTTTTGGAAATATTGAGCAAGCCTGAGGATGTTAGTGTTATCCATCACCTTGTCGGAGCGTTGCGAGTGATCGCTCGCCGTTTTGCCCTGGCCACAGTTTCTCTGGCATGTTTGCCATATGAGGCATTCTTTAGTCTTTCTGCGATTTTGCGGACCTGTCTGCGTTTAGCTGTGACACGCAAAGGGCTTTTGGAATGGAGCACGGCGAGCGATCGCCATGGCAGCGGCAATCTCGCTGGCTTCTGTTTGACAATGTGCAGCTCTCCGATTTTGGCAGGCGCGCTCTTCTGGTATCTGGTTCTGCAAAAACCGCAGAATTTGCCTGTGGCGTTGCCCATTCTAGTGTTGTGGTTCTTATGTCCATTGATTACCTGGTGGATTAGTTTGCCCCTGGTGCGTCGCCGCGCCAGGTTGACGAGCGAACAGAACCTCTTTTTGCAAAAGATGGCGCGCCGAACTTTCGCTTTCTTCGAGAATTTCGTCACAGAAGAAGACAATTGGTTGCCGCCGGATAACTATCAGGAGCATCCGATTGAAGTGGTTGCGCATCGCACCTCGCCTACTAACATCGGGCTTGCTCTTCTGGCTAATCTCAGTGCTTATGACTTCGGCTACATTACAGCCGGTCGCGTGCTCGAGCGCTCAGCCAAAACGCTTAGTACGATGGAAGATCTTGAGCGACACCGCGGCCACTTCTACAACTGGTATGACACGCAAACTCTGAAACCGCTGCCACCAGCTTACATATCAACGGTAGATAGCGGCAACCTAGCCGGCAGCTTAATGACTTTGTGTCAAGGGCTTTTGGCGCTGGGTTCCGACAACATTGTCAGCGTCCAGCTGTATGCGGGTCTGCGCGATACGCTGAATGTTCTTATCGATTCCGCTCCAACTCCTGTAGCGAATTCAATCGGGCAGTTCGAGAAGGAGCTTGAGACCGCTCTTCTGTCGACTCCAAGCACGTTGTCGGCAACACACTCTTGTTTGGCCAGATTGACTGCGATTGCAAGAGAAATTTTAGCCGAAACTATGTCGGTCACCGTTGGTGGTGGCGATAAGAGCGACTTGCGATCTTGGACAGATAGCCTCTGCCAGCAATGTTCGGATGCGCTCGTCGAGTTGACTTACCTGGCGCCGTGGTCGGGGGTGGCAAATTTCGCCGTACAACTCAAGGAAATGCCGGCTCTCGATCGAATACCCTCGCTGCGTGCCCTGGCTGGTTTCGAAGTCGATTTGCTGCCTGCATTGCAAGCTCACACCGAACTCGAGGCGAGTGCCGATCGAAAGCAGTGGCTCGAGCAAATGCGAAAGCACATCATCGATGGAAGCCAACGGGCTCGAGAGCGCCTGGCCTCTGGCGAACGGCTGGCTCTGTTGTCCGGTGATCTGACGAATATGGAATACAAGTTTCTCTTCGACAAGACCCGTTGTCTGTTGTCGATTGGCTATCACGTCGATCAGAGACGGCTGGATGCCAGCTTCTATGATTTGTTGGCTTCCGAGGCGCGGCTGTGCAATTTCGTGGCTATCGCTCAAGGACAGTTGCCGCAGGAAAGTTGGTTTGCGCTGGGACGTCTGCTTACGTCCGCTGGCGGTGATCCGATTTTGCTTTCCTGGAGCGGCACGATGTTCGAGTATTTGATGCCACTGCTGGTGATGCCCACCTATGAAGGAACTTTGTTGGATCAAACGTATAAGGCGGTTGTAGAACGCCAGATCGCTTATGGCAAGCAACGTGGCGTACCGTGGGGAATTTCGGAATCCGGTTACAACAAAGTCGATGCTCAACTCAACTACCAATACCGGGCGTTCGGTGTACCTGGGCTAGGCCTCAAGCGGGGTCTGGGTGAAGATTTGGTCGTGGCCCCGTATGCCTCGGCTCTGGCTTTGATGGTGGCTCCCGAGCAAGCGTGTCTCAATCTGGAACGCATGGCGGCGCAGCAATTTATCGGCAGATACGGTTTCTTCGAGGCTATCGATTACACTCCATCGCGCCTGCCCAGTGGGCAACCGTATGCGATCATTCGCTCGTTCATGGCTCACCATCAGGGCATGAGCCTGCTGTCCCTGGCTTATTTGATGCTGGATCGGCCCATGCAAAAACGTTTTGAATCTGATCCATCGTTTCAGGCTACGACTTTGCTGCTTCAGGAACGGGTACCGAAAGCTGCGACATTCCATTCTGACACTACCGAGCTGTCCGGATTGCGCACCAGTTTTGGTGGGGCGGAAACACCCTTCCGCGTATTCAGCAGCCCCAACAGTGTCATTCCGGAAGTGCAACTGCTGTCAAACGGGCGCTATCACGTAATGGTCACCAATGCTGGTGGCGGCTACAGTTTGTGGAAGGACATCGCGGTCACTCGTTGGCGTGAAGACAGCACTTGTGACAACTGGGGCATGTTTTGCTACATTCGAGATTTGAGCACTGGCGAGTTTTGGTCGGCGGCACACCAACCAGCGCTTGTACGGACAGAGAGTTATGAGGCGATTTTCTCCGAGTCGCGAGTCGAGTTTCGTCGGCGGGACAATGACCTCGTCACCCACACCGAGATTGTAGTCTCATCGGAAGATGACATCGAATTGCGGCGAGTACGAATCACCAATCGATCTTTGAGTCGAAAGACAATCGATATCACGAGTTATGCAGAAGTGGTTCTGGCGTCTCCAGTTGCGGACGCTCTGCATCCGGCTTTTAGTAACCTCTTTGTGCAAACAGAAATCTTGGCACAGCAGCGAGCGATTCTCTGCAATCGTCGAGCGCGCTCCGCGACAGAGCACTCACCTTGGATGTTCCATGTTGTCGCCGATCACGGACTCGGTGACGCCGAGATTTCATACGAAACAGATCGAATGCGTTTTCTTGGGCGGAGTGGCACCGTGTCCAAACCGGAAGCGATGAATAATACCGGAAAGCTTTCAGGCAGTCATGGTTCGGTTCTCGACCCGATTGTGGCAATTAGATGGCGCAAGACACTGAACCCGGAAGAGTCGGCAACCGTGAACTTCGTCACCGGTATGTGTGAGACCCGCGAAATTTGTCTGGCTCTGGTGGACAAATATCACGATCGAGGTTTTGCCGATCGGGTTTTCGATTTATCATCCACTCACAGTCAGGTGGTCCTGCGGCAACTCAATGCCAGTGAGTCTGATGCCCAGTTGTATGGTCGCCTGGCGAGCCCGGTCATCTATGCCAATTCATCGTTACGAGCCGACGTCAGCATATTGGTCAAGAATCGACGTGG
>CAJCHQ010000304.1 GCA_903970295.1 Bryobacterales bacterium | reverse complement strand
GCCGCGAACAAAGTGAAAAGCGGCACGGCCAAGGGTCCTAATGCGATCCAGGTAAAATTTCTTTGGCGGGCGATAAGCGCTATCTTCCAGGCAACCCAGACGCAAATCCCCAGAATCAGAGCGATCCAACTCCAGGTAATGGGCAGAGGCAAAGCGGCCGCACAAACGCAAGTAACTGCTGCCAGCAATTTCTCCAGTTTGAGAATCAGACCATCTAGCCTCGAAGCAGCTTGAACGGCAGGTGTTGACTTGGCGCCTGCAGGTGCGCTCAATTGTTCTTCAGACTGAGGCATCCCAGGTAAGCATTCCCATGATCTCCCGCACATCAGCGATCGTCTGGCGTGCCACTCGGCGAGCTTTGGCATTGCCGTGGTTGAGTAACTTCGTCACTTCGTCAGGATTAGCGGCCAGCTTGGCGCGACGCTCGCGAAAGGGACCGAAGAAGTCATTGATAATGCCGGCTAATCGTTCCTTGCATTGAACGCACCCTATGGCAGCACTTTCGCATTCTTCTTTAACTTGAGGCAAAATGCTTTGACCGATCACTTGATAAAGAGGATACGGCACTTCGCAGATATCAACATGCCCAGGAGCTTTGCGGCTGATGCGAGTGCGGTCGGTTACCATGCTTTTGACTTTTTTGATGGTATCGTCAGCGGTATCAGCAATTTTAATGTCGTTATTATACGACTTGCCCATCTTCTGACCATCTACCCCTTTCAGCAAAGGTGTAGCCGTGAATTCTGGCTTAGGCTCAGGGAAGTAATCGACGCCATAAACATGGTTGAAACGGCGAGCAATGTTTCTGGAAAATTCGAGATGCGACTCTTGATCTTTGCCGACCGGCACGAGCTCACCTTTGAAAGCGAGGATGTCGGCGGTCATCAAGACAGGATAGCCGAGTAAACCATAAGTCACTTTCTCCATGGCTTCGCTTTCACTGGCTGCCAACATCTTGACCATATCTTTCAAGGTTGGCTCACGCTCGACCCAGTTTTGCGGACAAATCATCGAAAGCAAAAGATGCAATTCGGCAATTTCAGGAATAGCCGATTGCACGTAAATGGTGGCTTGCTCTGGGTCGATTCCCACTGCCAGCCAATCAAGAGCGATTTCCCAGATGTCGGCTTTGATTGTTTGGCTGTTGTGATATTTGGTCGTCAGAGCGTGCCAGTCGACAATCGAGAAATAAGACTCATAGCGACTCTGAAAGTCGACCCAATTGAGCAACGCCCCGAAGTAATGCCCCAGGTGCAAGCGTCCTGTAGGGCGCATGCCGGACATGATTCGCTTGGTCTTGGTTGCTGGGCCAGTCAATAGGGGTCTCGATTTCTATTTCGCAGAATGAGCGCCTGAGCGCTGGCATTAACCGGCTTTGTGCGCCTTGGCGATGGCTTCGCGCACACGAGCCTTCTGTCTGCGCACTTTAGCCAGGCGGCGTTGCTTCTTTTCACGCGCGTTGTATTTGTTCGTCACCGAATAACTCCTTAATAAAAGAATGCGCCAGACCGACTTCGCGCAAACGAAAAATGACTATATCATGCCTGGCGGGCTGCTTTACTTAAAGGCAAATCGCTTTTGCTCGCGATCGAGCGTCTCGATATCGCCAGGTGTGAGAAAGCCGCTTCTCATCAAAAGTTGCGGAAGTTTAATCCCTTCTTGACGGGCGATCTTAATCAAATCTCTGAGCTGGTCGCCGGTGATTCTTCGCCTTTGCAAAAGATACTGGTCGATTTCCATGCGCCCCAAAAGCAAATCAGCTGTCAGAGGAATGACCGGATCCTGGGTGTCGATGTAGCCGCGATCGAGACAATATCGATACGAAGACAAAACTGCAGCCGCTGACCTAGAGCGGTCTTCGAGCGAAATGGCCAGAGGCTGACCGCGTTCAGCATCCAAAAGAGTTTGCCTGCGATGTTGATCCAGAGAGGGATTGCCAAGCGCCAGCTTACCGAACTGTGTCGGCGAAAAGGTAGCCTGGAGCAAGCGTTCGATGTCCAGAGCCACTAAAGGCAGGGCGACAGTACGGGATGTATATCGTGGATCATCAGGAGGAACGTCATGAGCACTCGCTGTTGCGTCTGTCGCCGCCTCGGCTGTCCATCCCCGAGATGGAGGCGATGAAGACGCTTCGGCGAATGCGGGCGATTCGACCGGTGTGGGCGATTCGACAGAGACGGGAGCTTCAGCAGGTGCGAGAGGTGCGAGAGCTGCGGGTGGCTCGGGGGTAGAGGCATCCGGCGGAGTAAAAGAAAGTACTTCTTTGCCCTTGTCGCTGGCACTTTCAAGAGCAGCTGAATCGGCGGGCAATCCGGCGTTTTCTCCGCGAGCTTCGACAACTGTGGGCCCATCTCGCAAGACTGTGAGGGCATCGCTTGTATCGACGTCTGACGCGCCTAGACGCTCACTGGCTATCTGCTTGCTTTTCTCAAGAGCGTTTTTCAAGAGCGCTTGCAAACCGGAAGAACGAGAGGGAGGCTGATCGTCGAGCCAGCCGTCGGCGGTCGTCACGACTCTTTCTTTGGCCTCGTTTGGCCCTGGCGATTTCTCGGCCGGCCCCGGCACCACGGGTGATGACACTGGTTTGTATATGACCGAATCCGGCACGGATGACTCGCTCGCGTCAGTATCTTCAGTTTGTTTCGGCAGCTCATACGGTTTCGCTTTCGGCTCGACATATGCCGGCAGATTGGTGCTGGTGGCGCCCGGGCGTTTAGCCCGCAAGCGTGCCTCGACGGAGGAGCGCAATTGACCGCCTTCTGCTACATTCGCCGGCTGGGCCCGGGGCAAATTGGGATTAGTGTCGCTCTGTAGACTATAAGAGTCGTGAGGAATCGACCTGAATGATTTGCTCAAAAAAGCTTCTTGGGCCACACTGGCAGCCGACTCAAGGGCCCGTGCCGCCTCCTGAGCCAGCTTTGCCGCAGCCGCTTCTTGACCGCCCGTGGTCAATTCATCGACCACGGCATTTTTCGGATCCGAAGCAGCTGCCGCATTATTTTCCGCCTCATCCAGACTGGGTCTGACAATGTCCACGGATCGTGTAAGCAACAAGCGGGCCAAAATCGACGCTGCTTTGACGATAT
>CAJCHQ010000303.1 GCA_903970295.1 Bryobacterales bacterium | reverse complement strand
GCGACGCCTCTTTATCCGGGTATCGATCGCAGCAACATCTTCCTCGCTTTCGGCATCGCCAGCCTGCCGGCTGATGGCGATGACCTGCAATCTCTTGTGCTTGCTGCCAAAGATGCCAAGCACCGCGCCAAACAAGGCGCCTTCCCTATTGTATTGGCTCGCACAGCTAGAAGGGACTGATGGCTGACGTACCAATCCTGATCAAGATAGGGGATCTGCTGATCAGAAGCAATATCGTCACGCCCGAAGAGCTCGAAGACTCAATTAAGCTCGCGGATAAAATGCGCGTACCTCTGGGTCGCATCTTGCAGATGCATGGATATTGCAAGGAGACACAACTGGAGCAGGTCTTGGAATTGCAGCGGCTGATTATCGACCGTACGTTGACTCTGGAAAATGGTGTCAAGGCCGTCGAAATGGTCGTCAAACAAGGCATGCCAGTTGACACCGCGGTGCGCCAGGTGAATCCGGTTGCGACTAAACGACAAGATGGGCAACAAACGAAAAACAAGATCGGGCAGCTCTTGCGCATGACCGGCATTATCACGCAAAAACAGCTTGAAGAAAATCTGAACAATAGCCTCAACACAAGTTTGCCTTTAGGTTTGCTTCTCGTCAATTCTGGGGCGATCTCGACGCATGTGCTTGCCTGCTCGCTTAAACTGCTCGAATTTATGCGCGACAATAAAATCACTCGTGACATGGGCACGCACGCCCTGAGGCTAGCCAGATTGCAGAGGATCTCAGCGGAAGAGGCATTGATTGCGCAAAACGGACAACCGAATTTCGACCTCTACACTCTTGGTGTGGGTGACTTGTTACTGCGTGCTGGACTGATCAGCGAAAGCCAGTTGCTGACTGCCAAAGAAGTCGAACTTGTGAACGACGATTCCTCTGAAAAAGTGTTTGCCGAACTAGGATTTGTTTCGGAGCTTTGCTTGAGTGCAGCCGGTCATTTGCTCAGCCTGGTCCACGAAGGCAGTCTGGTGCAGGAACAAGCCTGCCACATCATTCTCAAGCTGAAGTCGGCCAAAACTCCCGAAGACGTGGGCGCGATTCTGGCGATGCTCGATTCGGACGACTACGTCGAAAAAGAGCCAATCGACATGTCTGAAGTTTTGTTGGAATCCGGACTGGTGTCAGCGAGCGAAATTGCAGAAGCTACTCCAATCGCCCTTTCTCAACGAAAAAGTCTAATCAGAACCTTAATCGAGGCAGGCGTAATCGATGAACGCACGGGGCAATTGGCGGTGCGCGTCAAAGAATTTCTTGACGAAGGCGTGATCGCCATGGAGCAAGCCAAAATAGCCTTGACCTATAGCATTGAAAACGAGACCTGGCTAGATGACGCCTTGCGTGTCTTCGGTTGGTCGTTATCGACTGATAGATCACCTGGTACTTGATCCTCAACGAACTGGGTTAGACGCGGTTAATCAAATAAGAATAAAGATCGAACGGGTCTGCATCAAGTCTGCATCAATATTCTTGCTCTGCACACACATTGCGCTAGAATTTCACTGTTAGCTCGCAGGGCGCAACGATGGAACTGTTGTCGTATCCAAAGCAACGTGCATTGCCCAGCCAGGGCAATGAACAGGCGCAGAATTCGCGAAAATTCGGTCAATCTTTTTTCGTGATTGTCGCTGTTACAACCGTCGCCTTCAGTGCTGGAGTGTTCGTCGGAAGCAAACTCGTTCATTCTGCAACGAATGAGAATATGTTGCAGGCCACCCAGCCAGCGACTTCGCACGGCCGCTTCGGCAGGCTTACGCATTAGGCTATTAGCGTAACTCCTCAGGTTCTGTCTAGACGTCTTGCGTACCGACTCATCGGCGGCACCAAAAATCTTTCTCTTCAAATCAAGCAGCTCGACCAGACATTTCTCTGGTCAGCTCCAGAACAGTGTTTTCTTCTTCAACACACCCGAAAAAGGTTTCAAGTAAAAGCTGGCTATGGTGTTCATCAATAATTAGTCTGACCCTCCAAAAATTTAGGTGAGAATTGAACTTTTCAGCTCCTCGCATCGTTTATCTATAGAGGATAACGGAGGAGAAGTGCTATGAACACGTTGATAGAACACGTCTTGGTTGGCAGTGGTTTTTTATTTGCCGCGACCTACTTGTGCGCTTTGTATTGCCTATTTGCTCACGGTGAGTTGTCCCGCTTGGCGCCGGTCAAAATCAGGGCGAGCAAGCCACCCGAGCATCAGTGGTCAGGGCAGATGACCGCTTCAAGGTCACTTCCAGCAAAAAAAGAGCACTAACCAGGGATGTTGCCAATCGGCTACAGGTTTTATATTGTAGAATCGGCACAGAAGCCCAGTGGAACTTTTTTAGCGTAATTGCATCGTCGTACCTAACATCCACAACGTACACTGCGTCCCAGTCCCGTTTAGGAATCAAGGAATCCCTTGCCCGAAGAATCCAACCCAAAGCCATTAATTCTGGTGGTCGATGATCACGAGGCGCAGAGACGTCTGTTCGAACTTCTGGCCGACCGCTTGTCGATCACTGCTCACGTAGTCCAGAGCGGCGAAGAGGCACTCGAGGCTGTCGAAACTTATCGATTCGACATTATTCTCATGGATGTCGTGATGCCCAAAATGGATGGTTTGGAATGCACGCAAAAAATCAGAGAATGGGAAAAGAAGAGCGGCGGTCATGTCCCCATAATTGCCGTTACCGCCTGCGTCTTACCAGGCGACGAAGAGCGTTGCCTGGCGGCTGGAATGGATGATTATCTAGCCAAGCCTTTCACACTCGAGCAGCTAAAAGAAAAAATAGCGAAATGGGCGAGCTAGTGAGCAAATCACTAACTAGACGCGAATGATTTGAGCTTGTAGCCAGCGATGCGCACGTAGGCCAGGGCCATCAAGCCGACATAGGCGAAGCCATCGAGATACCAGCGATTGCCGCGATAGTGCTTGCGCCAAAAGCGATAGAGTCCGCGATGCGAAGAGAGAATCATCTTCGCCTTCACTTGTTTGATCGATTGACCGTAGTGATGCGTCACTTTGGCAGACGGCGTAAACCAGATCTGCCAGCCTTTTTCTTTGATGCGATAACACCAATCAACTTCTTCGAAAAGCATAAAAAAGCCTTCGTCGAGCACGCCCACTTCGTCTATCACCTGGCGGCGAAGTAGCAAACATGCTCCTTCCGGCTGGTCGACCTGGCGTTCATCGTCGTGATTCCAATCGAGCATTTTGTATTGGCGAAAAATGGCTTTATCCGGAAACAGCTTGCTGAAGCCCAGAAGTTCATACAACATGCCGAGAAATGTCGGGAATTGGCGACACGAGCGCTGCACGGCACCACTCGATTCAAGCAGTTGAGGTGCGACTATGCCGGCTCGCGGGTGCGCGCGCATGAAGGTGAGCAGCGTTTTGATCGCTCCTTCATGAACGACTGTATCAGGATTCAAGAGCATGACGAAATCGCCCGTGGACAGAGCCAGGGCTTGATTATTGGCAGCGGCAAAGCCGCGATTCGAATTATTGGCAATGAGGCGAACCGATGGAAATTCATTTGCAACCATGGCTGCCGATCCGTCAGCAGAATCGTTATCGACCAGAAAGACTTCAGACTCCACACCGTCTAACTCGACGAGAAGGCTCTGCAAGCAGCTCCTGAGCAGATCGCGTGTATTCCAGCTGACAGTGATAACGCTTATGAGCATAGATATATTTCATCCGAGAGCCTTGCCCAAACAACTTTTTGCCGACAAAGCTCGCGTAAAATTGTAGCTTCCCTGCCTCAACTGGTCTCGATGATCGCCACCCCAACTTCAAAAAAAATCAGGCAGCGGCTATCCATGAGGTTCAAACGCCTCACCGACATTATCATCTCCACGATGGTCGTCATAGTTTCTTCACCTTTTCTCCTGATTATTGCGGCGGCTATCAAGCTTGATTCCAAAGGACCCGTGATTTTCAAACAGAATCGCGTCGGCATCGATGGTGAATTGTTTGAAATATATAAGTTTCGCACCATGTTCTACGGCACGCCCGACTTGCCGACCGATCAGATGTTGAAGCTAGCCAGTCCTATCACCCGCGTCGGCCATGTCTTACGCAAAACCAGTCTCGACGAAGTGCCCCAGTTATTTAACGTGCTTAAGGGTGAGATGAGCTTAGTGGGACCACGCCCGGCTTTGTATAATCAGACCGAGCTTACGCACAAACGTCGAGATGCGGGTGTACTGCGGTTTTACCCCGGGATTACGGGATGGGCCCAGATTAACGGCCGCGATGAATTGCCGGACGACGACAAAGTGAAGGCTGATAAGTGGTACTGCGACAATTGGGGCTGGTGGTTGGACATGACAATCATGGCGCGTACTTTCGGTGCGATCCTGAGCAAACGCGGCGTCAATTGATAGGCAACGAAAAGAAAAACAGGACAGAAAATGAAAGGACTAATTCTCAGTGGCGGCAAGGGCACACGTATGCGCCCGATTACGCATACAGCGGCGAAACAACTCTTGCCGGTGGCGAACAAGCCGATTCTGTTCTACGGCATCGAGGCTCTCATAGACGCTGGTATCGGTGAAATCGGCATCATTATCAGCCCGGAGACCGGTCAAGACGTTCGCGCTTCGGTCGGGGACGGCAGTCGCTGGAAGATCAAAATCGAGTACATCCTGCAAGACGCGCCCTCAGGATTGGCTCATGCCGTCAAAACCGCCAGACCCTTTCTCAAAGACGATCCGTTCGTCATGTACTTGGGCGACAACTTGATTAAAGACGGGGTCGGTCCTCTGGTTCGTCGCTTTCAAGAAGGCAAAGCCGATGCCTTCATTCTCTTGAAAGAAGTCGCCAATCCCAGTTCTTTCGGCGTTGCCGAATTGACCAAAGATGGACGGATCGTCTGCCTGGAAGAAAAGCCGGCCAAACCTAAATCCAATTTGGCACTGGTGGGAGTTTACCTCTTCAACAAAACAATTCATAAAGCAATCGATGAAATCAAACCGAGCAAGCGTGGCGAGCTGGAAATTACCGATGCCATTCAACAGCTGATCTCAACCGGTCATCATGTTGACAGCCATATTTTGGAGAGCTGGTGGTTGGATACCGGAAAAAAAGACGACATGCTGGAAGCTAATCGGGTGGTCCTTGACGAGATGACTGATGTCTCGATGCTGGGGTCATTCGATGCCGGTTCACGCATTTCGGGGCGCGTCCATGTCGGCAAAGGCAGTATTTTGACAAATTGCATCGTGCGCGGACCAGCCATGATCGGTGAAGATTGCGTCCTGGAAAATAGTTACGTTGGTCCTTTCACTTCAATCGGTGATGGGGCAAGAGTCAGTCATGCCGAAATCGAGCATTGCATTCTCAGAGAGAAATGCCAGATCGTTGATTTCCATGGACGCATCGAAGACAGCCTGATTGGCGTCAATGTCGAATTGACGCGCAGCAATAGCAAACCGATTGCTTTCCGGCTGATGATCGGTGACGACAGCAAAGTGGAAGTTGTCTAAGCCAGCTCTCAATTAACCGGAATACTGCGCTCTTCTTTTACTTCTGGCACGGTTGTTTGTTTCATCCGCTGACAGATTTACCGGTGCTTTAATTTTCAGTGACGGACTATTTGCTGATCATTCGTAGAACAGTCCACCCCCCCTTGACAATCGCCTGAAAGATTATTCACTCGAGAGTAGGTCTAGTTAAACTTAGTGACGTTGATTTCAAGTAGCGACCAAGGGACAATTTGACTTGGTCCACGGTCGTTTAGTAAGGCGACAATTCACGTATCAAAGCGAGGAGTCGAAATGCAATTGCTCATTACCGGCGGGTTAGGGTTCATTGGCAGCAATCTTGTTCGCCATTTGCTCAACTCACATCCGGAATACACCATCATCAACTTGGATGCCATCACGTATGCGGGACATCCGGAAAATGTGGCTGACTTGCAGGGACACCCTCGCTATAAATTCGTGCAGGGCAAGATTCAAGATGCGAAGTTAATCGATGATTTAGTCTCTGGCAGGCGTTTGGGTCGCATCGATGGAATCATCAATTTGGCTGCGGAAAGTCACGTCGATCGATCGATTTCGAATCCGGCAATCTTCGTTGAAACAAATGTTCTCGGTACGCAGGTGCTGCTCGAAGCGGCTTACAGGCACGGCAAGACGAGCCAAGGAACATTCGACATTCGCTATTTGCAAGTTTCAACCGACGAAGTTTATGGATCGCTGGGACCGACGGGTTTGTTTACCGAAGAAACTCCTCTGGCGCCGAACAGTCCATACTCAGCCAGCAAAGCGAGTGCAGATTTATTGTGCCGAGCGTACTTCCATACATTTGCGTTTCCAGCGTTGATTACGCGTTGTTCAAATAATTATGGCCCTTATCAGCATCCAGAAAAACTAATTCCATTGTTCATCACCAATCTGCTCAATAAAAAGCAGGTGCCAGTTTATGGCGATGGTCTGAACGTTCGAGATTGGTTACATGTGGAAGATCACTGCCGGGCAATCGATACTGTTTTTCATAACGGAAAGCCAGGCGAGGTCTACAACATTGGCGGCAACAACGAGCGCACCAATATGCAGATCACCAAATTGGTTC
>CAJCHQ010000302.1 GCA_903970295.1 Bryobacterales bacterium | reverse complement strand
GGTTCTCAAATTGCTACCGTCAGTTCCACCGCAGGCAGCAAAATAGGACTCGGTGGACAGGTCGCATATACAAACGATTATTTCGGCACTCACGTCGGTTACGGTTCCGTCTCGAACCTTCTGGTCAGCGATCTCAAATTCGGGATTTACAAGAAGTTCAAATTCCAGAGTGGTATCAACCGGTACATGAGTGACGGTTCAATGGGTTTGACACGCGCCCGCTTGAGAGCAGAATTGGTGGACGACCACGGCATTTCGGTGATTCCCTTCATCTCTTACCTGAACTTCCGCACCTCGGCCGGTTGGATGCAAGACAACCCCCAGTTGCTAAGTCAAAACGCCAATTTGGCCAAATTGTACGGTGCTTCTGCCAACCGTACAGTGAGGAACTCAGCTTTCAGATTACAAGAAAGTATAAGTGCTCAGTCTCACAACCTTTTTTCCGTGGGTAATAACAAATACGGGATGAAATCATATGTGCAAGGCAGTTTGACACTGCGCGATTACCTCGGCGCTGGCGGCGACCGTATGGCTGTTCTTCAGGCTGGTCCCGTTCTCGACATGTACCTGAATCGCTTGCGCCTACAAACCGGTTACACGCAAGCCGCTGTCCGTGGAAGTTCGCCGTTCGTCTTCGACGAATACATCCAGGGCAGTCAGTATGTTTATGGCACCACCAGTTACAAGTTCAACAAGTACTTAATGCTTGGTGGCACTTTGGGCTACAACATGTCACAGAACTTGCCCTATCAGCAGACTTTGAACATTGCCGTCGGCCCTGATGATTTCAAGATCGTCGGCGCCTATGACTTTATTTATGGCATGAACAGAATTGGTTTCGACGTTCTATACGGCGCACCAGCGAACTTCAAGACTTTGGTCACCAAGGGCAAAGTCGACCAGGGTCAGTTAGGTTTGGCGGGTGGTGGCATTTGATGAGTCAGATGCAAAGTCCTCGCAGCAGTAATTTCGACTCGTTTTTGAAAACCAAAATGCCGGCTGTCGGCATGGACCTGGGAGGCACCAAACTCAGCGCCGCTTTAGTTTTAGACAATCATGTCGTATCCGAACCGATCACTGTGCCTACTCCTCAAGGTGCCGATAACGTGATAGCGGCGCTCCTCGAGCTGATCGCTAAATTTCAGGAAAAATCAGTTTTGACCGGTGTCGGAATTGCTACAGCGGGAATCGTCGATTGCTCGACCGGACAGATTCTCGATGCCAGTAACATCACCGGATGGACTGGCACGACCGTGAAAAAGATAATCGAGTCAAAGACGATGTTGCCGGTGCACGTGGAAAATGACGGCAATGCCTCTACATACGGCGATGCCGGTGCGATGGGATTGAAGGGTCACCACTGCCTGATTGGCGTCACTCTGGGCACCGGTATTGGTGGCGGCCTGATGATCGACGGTCGCCCTTATCGTGGCGCGAACTGGGCAGCCGGTGAAGTCGGTCATCTGCGCATCGCTCTGGAAAACAAGCGCCTGTGCTCATGTGGCATGTACGACTGCTGGGAAGAATATGCTTCCGGACGGGGCTTGATCACGACAACTAAAGAGATGCTTCAGGGAGTGTCGCCCGATCAATCGGCTCTGGCTAAAGACCCTGGCCACCTCACCACTCGCAGTATAAGTACGGCAGCTCAATCGGGCGATATCGTCGCGCAGAAGTCTCTCAATAAATGGCATGAGCATGTGGCAGCCGGATTGGTAAATCTGGCCCATGTGCTCAATCCCGATTGTTTCATTCTCGGCGGCGGTATGAGTGAAGTGATCGACTATGAATTGATTAGCGAGCTCGTCAAAGATAGATGCTTGCCATCGATCGGCGATAATTTGATTATTCACAAAAGTCGACTCGGTCACTTTGCCGGCATCATTGGCGCCGCCCAAGTTGTTCTCGACGATATCATGCCGACAGTAAGTTGAGCGATGGCTAAAATTCCGAACGCAAAGATTCCGGACGCCGAAGACAGACCGCTAGAGGAGCTGGCTAATAAAAAGCTGAGGAGTCAAGCGCGCTTAGTCATGACTTTAGCCATTGTCGGCATGCTGATTTGCGGAATCACGGGCAAAGACCTCGATCGCCTTAGTTTTGCCAAAGACTGGCGTCTGACTAAAGGTGTGATCTTACAATCGTCAATCGTGCGCAGTCGCATGATGCATTTTCCGTATACTGCGACAATTCATCCTGATTTCGTTTATCGATATGAGATTGACAATCAAGATTATGAGAATCACGATGTCACTTTCGATAAAACCGACGACAAGAGCGTCGGCGACCTCGTGCGCAAATATCCGGTGGGAGAAAAAATTGACGTCTATTATCAAGCAGCCGAGCCATCGGTCTCCTACTTCAATCATGAAGGAGGCAATAGTCATTCCCCCTATGCCCCCAACAACATTCTTTTCATATTCGGTGCAGGCGCCATTATTGTTTCTTTGATTATGTCGATACGCCTGCAAAAGAAATCAAAAGCGTACCGCGAAACTCAATTGCTGAAAACCGATAAGACCTGAAGCCAATGGGACTGAAGCCAATGGGACTGAAGCCAATAACATCTGAAACCCATAGCAGTTAGTACTTGGTTTCTACAGTGTATGTCACTTTTGACTCGCCATTAGCCGGGACATCGACTGCGAATTCGAACGTGTGGGCATCACGTTTGGTCGATTCGTGGCTCGATGAGACAATCTTCCATTGTCCGAAAGCGTGCTCTACATCGGTGACTGAGACGGCTGAATCCTTGTGATTGCGGATCGAAATTTCGTAGCTCAGCCGCTGGACGCGATCTGATACTTGCTGCTGATTGGTTTGCTTGCGCTCGGCAATGATGTCAAAGGCGTCGCCAAGGTAGACACGTACTTTCTCGTCTTTCGGGGTGTGGTCGATATTATCCTCGCCGATGAATTCCAGGGCACCATCCTGGTCTTTTTTGTAGACGCGTACTTTGCCTTTGGGCATTGGCATTCCCAGTCCGTTCGCTTTGCTGTTGGCAATCTCGACTTTGACAGCCACTTTTTGAGTACTGTTGTTGCTTCTATACATAGGATAGAAGTTGTTGCCGTTCTCGGGGTCGAATACATATTTTTTCTGAGTACCGATTTTACTGGCGTTGAATAAACTCATCTGTTTGGTTTCATTGCTGTTGACGCTAGTGCGTCCAGCCAGAGTATAAAGATGATATTCGGCGAATCCGCTCTCACTAAATTGAGGTTCTGGAGCAGCTTGAGCCCGAGCAGACATAAAGCCGGCGCTCCGGGGGACTGGCGGAGTCGCCAATTTGTGAACATCGCCAGCCATCAATTTCAAGGCCGCATTCTTGAAAGTCGCACCAGACTTGTTATCCAGCGTCACCCAGCTGGTGATGTCGGCTTGAGTTTCATCGGCATTGACGACGACGACATAATCACAATGCCAGTTCAAACCCGCGGTCTGGTAGTCGATTTCGCTTCTGTGCTTGCCGCCTTTCGTTGTCTCTAATTTCCACAACAAAGATGGCTTGGGCACAAGACCTAGCGGTAGTTCGGCCAATTCGGCCTCGCCACTCGGGTTAAGCACCACACCACTGCTTGTCTTCAATACCAGCCCCTGCATCCGCGTTGTTGAATTACCAGAAGCATCGTTGAAAACCGTTGACTGGGGCGGGTTGAGAAGTATTCCCGCGGTTTCGTGCACCTGACCGCTGGCGAGATATTCTCTGAATTTGACGCTTTTGCCCACCGATTTGGAAAGAATAGTAATGGGATCCAGCACATCATATTGATAATTTTGTTCACGCACAGTCACCGCATTCGGTGCGGTGAGAGAAGTGAAGTTGACGGTCGTAGGATCGATCTGGGCAGCCACATCTTCGAAACGCAAATAGTTGACACCGGCTTTGAGGTCGACGGTGCGCACATCGCGAACAAGTCCAAAATTTTGATTGTAGATAGTCAGGCTGACATCCTGCGAGTCAGAAGCTTTTATCTCTTCAGTCCTGGCTTGAGCGGAGGGTGCTTCGTCAACAGATTCTCCTTGGGCGCGAGTCACAAGCGGGCAGCTGATTGCCAGGGCAATAGCTACGGTCGCATCAAAGATTAGCCGGTTCGTTTTCATATCATTCCTCACATCAACCGATTGCTTGCTTGAGCTTCTTCACTAAGTCGACATCTAATTCGTGACCGCCCTTAATGCTTACGAATCGGGCTTTCAATTTGAACGGATTGAAGCCGATCAAGGTCAAATCACCGATCAGATCGAGCAGCTTGTGGCGAACTGGCTCGTCTGGAAAATGCAGAGGCATCGTAAATCCATCTTCGGTGAGGCTGACTACGTCATTTTCTAGCCCCAGCAATTGATGTTCTTTCAAAGGAGCGAACGTACGGGCGATAGCAATTTCTTCAACTGCGTCGGTAGCGGTCCAGGTGTGCCAGCGCTTACCGATCGCCGGATGATTCCAATCCATCAAATAAGTGACTGAAAATTTGTCATCGGGAATCGCTGTAATTGAACGATCGCCTTTACTCACCACAACAGGCTCTTTCAGACTGACGTCAGCGGCGACAACTCGTTTTTCCACGCCGGCTTTCTTGAAGGCATCGAGCCAGATTAGGGCGCTGCCGTCACCAAGGGGTAATTCTGGTCCGTCAATATTGACGACAAGATCCTCCAGCCCCCAGAAAGTTAGAGCCGCCATTATGTGTTCGATGATGCACAGTCTGGTGCCCTCACGGCCGATCACGACATTGCGCAGGGTATTGACGACAAATTCCGAACGAGCTGGAATTTCCACAATGCTTCCATCAGTTTTCGTGACGATAAAAACTACACCTGTCCCCGGTTTGGCTTCCTGAACGACTGTGCCAATTTCTTTTTTGGAGGTCAGCCCGCGACTTTTCACACTGAAAGTAAAGCCTCCCGGGAGGGCAAGCTCAGAAAGGTGATTATCTTGGGTATCTTTTTCTGCTTTGGACGCTGTCGCCATTTTGTTTTTTCCCGCTTTCTCTTACTTGCTTGCTAATTTCTCTTCCAATGCTGCCAGTCGTTTTTGCAAAGTCTTCATTTCAGCAGCCATCTTGGGCAGGCGCCTGACGTGAGCTACTTCGGTAAAAAATTGTCTGACCGGCGTGGCCGGCACTCCGACTTGCACATCATGATCGGGCACGTCTTTCATGACGCCGGCCATGGCTTCGACAATGGCGTCTTTGCCGATGACGAGGTGGTCTTTCAGTCCGGCATTGCCGGCCACTACGGC
>CAJCHQ010000301.1 GCA_903970295.1 Bryobacterales bacterium | reverse complement strand
CCGATGATGATCGCATTAGATGATGCCGCCAGGTTGACGTCGTTTTCCGAGATGTCACCAGATGCGGTGCGCAGCACACGCACTTGCACTTCATTGCCGCTCAGTTTCTTTACTGATTCAGCGATGGCCTCGGCTGTACCTTGTACATCGGCTTTGACGATCACATTCAAGTCTTTGACTTCGCCGCGCTCGAGCAAGTCGTGCAACGACTCCAGCGTCACGTGTCCGCGACCGGGACCGATACCCAGTTTTCTGGACTCGACCATGGCTTTGGATGTAGTCAGGTCAGGTACGACTTCGAAACGATCGCCGGCTTGCGGCACTTCGTCGAGACCGAGAACTTCGACAGGCATCGACGGACCAGCCGCTTTGACGCGCTGACCGCGATCGTCGAAGAGGGCTCGCACTCTACCTGAAGCAGAGCCGGCGACGATCAAATCGCCTTCGCGCAATGTGCCGTTCTCGACCAGAGCTGTGGCGACGGCGCCTTTACCGCGAGACAATTCGGCTTCGATGATCACACCGATGGCTGGCTTGTCAGGGTTGGCTTTGAGGTCTTCCACATCCGAAACGAGGAGAATCATCTCCAACAATTCGTTTAAGCCGGTGCGCTTTTTGGCCGAAACTTCGCAGGTGACCGTTGAGCCGCCGTATTTTTCTGCAAGCAATCCATAGTTCATCAATTGAGACAGAACACGTTCGGGATCGGCATCAGCTTTATCGATTTTGTTCACAGCGACGATAATCGGCACGCCGGCAGCTTTGACGTGATCGATTGCTTCGATCGTTTGGGGCATGACGCCATCGTCGGCGGCCACGACCAGAATCGCAATGTCGGTCGCTTTGGCGCCACGTGCACGCATAGCCGTGAAGGCTTCGTGACCAGGCGTGTCTAGGAATACGATCTGGCGGATTTGTCCGTCCTCGCCTTCCACTTCAACGTGATAGGCGCCGATATGCTGAGTGATACCACCGGCTTCTTGATCGGTGAGCTGGAATTTTGTCTGGCGGATGGCATCGAGCAAGCTGGTTTTGCCATGGTCGACGTGACCCATGATCGTCACCACGGGCGGTCTTGTCACCAGGGCCGCTTTGTCTTCGGCGGAAAGTTCGACTTTCTCCTGGACTGTATCTTCGGCCACTTCCTCGGTCAAGACTTCATATTCCATCTCGATCGCTAATTCTTTGGCCAATTCCAATTCAACTAATTGATTGACTGTGCGCATGATGCTCTTAGTCATCAGTCTCTTGATGATTTCTGTATCGGGCACACCCATCTTGGTGGCTAATTCATTGACGGCCAGTGAATTCGTCAGAGTGACGACTTTAGGCACTTCGGCGACGACCGTGGACGGTCTGGATTTTTCTTCCTTGCGCGCCTGATGTCTTTCCGAAGGAGTCTGCCTGTGACTTTTTGGTGGGCGCGGCTGGGTTGCCTTCGTGGACGGTGCCGCGATGCGAATCGGCACCGACGGGGTCATCGGCTTCACACCCTGTGAGCGTGGTGGTGCCAGGCGCTCGTCTTTTTCGATTTCGGGAGGGCTGAAATCAACAGCGGGCGGTTCAAACGAAATTGTCTTATCGTCGAGAACGACAGCTTCCATAACGGCTGACGCCGGCGCATGCTCTTCATGCACTTCCGGCTCTTTTTCTTTGCGACTGGAATGAATTTCGGGCTCTTCTGGCTTGGTCGAAGCCGGTGCAGGTGTACTGGTCGCTACTTGTTTGCCCGGCGCTTCGACCGCTGTGATCGCAGGGGCGCCGTTCGGTGCCGGCTGCGTTGTCGCTTGGGCCCCAGCTGGAGAGATTGCTGTCTGGGCTGCGATCGGCGGATTGGCTACGGCAGTGCCGTTGGTCGGAGCTTGTGGTGCGATTGGACTGACATCTGCCGGCTCGGCGCCTGGCGGTAGGGGGCGCGGATACCGAGCTAAGACACGCGGCTTGACGACCGGAGCTGCTGGAACTACCACTGCTGGAGCTTTCACTGTCGCCTTACCGGCGGCTGGAGCTTTGGCCGTTTGGGCTTTAGCTTTCTCCTGGTCTTTCTGTTTTTTCTTACCTAATGCTGCAATCAATAGTCCTACCGCGTTTTTGTCAACAGTGCTCGAGTGACTCTTTATGTCGTATCCAAGCTCACGTAACGCGGTAATAATTACCTCGTTAGCGACATTCATCTGCCGCGCAAGCTCATAGATTCGGACACGATCATCCATGCAGTTCACTCCTATCTTTCAGTATTTTGGCACGTTTTTGAAGGTTCAGTACACATGGTCGTTACAACCTTGATAAGTTGTGGTTCAAGAGGCCAGCCGATATGACGCTTGTGTTCGACGCCTTTGATTCGGCGCCCTTCCAAAGCGAGCTTGAGCCTGTGCCCTTTTAGCGCCGAGTTAAGACAATTTTCGTTTTTGCACAAATAGGCGGAACGCCCGTGCAGATGGGGGTTTTTGTCATTCAGTCGAATCTCTTTTGCAACATGGTCCACGGTCAGTCTGAGCAGGGCTGCTTGCTGACCGGGTTTCCGACAAATTACGCAAATTCTTTCGCGAATAACTTACTTACTAACCTCACCGATATCAGGTCATTCCCCGCTTGGCCCGATCGCTTATTTTACATAGTTTTTTTAAGCGTCGGGCGCCCGGGACATTTGTGTCTTAGTTCTCCAAAACCTCGTTCAGCGAGCGGAATGACCCACCGGCTTGGCTTTCAGACTTGATGTCGATCTTCCAATTGGTCAATTTGGCTGCCAATCTGACATTTTGACCGCCGCGTCCAATAGCTAAGGAAAGCTGATCATCCGGGACGATCACTTCAGCTCTTTTACCGCCCATTTCAGGGTTCTCTTCATAGAGCGCGACTGTCGTTATCCGAGCTGGGCTCAAGGCATTGGATATGTAGTCGACAGGGTCGGTGGAATAGCGGATGACATCGATTTTCTCGTTGCGCAATTCGGCGACGACGTTTTGAATACGCACACCCCGTGTACCGATACAGGCGCCGACCGGGTCAACATCAGCATCGTCGGAATGAACAGCTATCTTAGTGCGATAACCGGCTTCTCTGGCGATGGATTTGATTTCGACCGTGCCATCTTCGATTTCCGGCACATACAACTCGAATAATTCCCGCACCAACTCAGGGTGCGCTTGCGAAACGATGATCTGCGGCACCCGCCCGGTGTCTCTTAATTCCAGAACATAGACGCGCACGCGATTGCCGACGCGGTAAGTTTCGCCGGGCAATTGTTCGCGTGTCGGCATGCAACCTTCAACACGTCCCAGATTGACGATCACGTTGTTGCGGCTATTGCTGATCACTTCGATTCTTTCGATTTGACCGGTTGTACATGTGCCTTTGCGGGCATCGAATTCTTTCTTGATCAGCTCCTTTTCGGCCTCACGCAATCTCTGCGTCATCAATTGCTTCGCTGTCTGCGCGGCAATACGTCCAAATTCAGAGAAATCAGCAGGCGTCACTTCGATTTCCAGAACTTCGCCCACCGTCACATCCGGAATCAAATCTTGAGCGTCTGCCAGCCCGATTTCGTGATACTCGTTGCTGACTTTGTCGACTACTTCTTTGGGGGCGAAGATGCCGATTTCGCCGGTCTCGTGATCGAAAATGGCGCGCACGCCCTCGACGTCGTGGTCGGGCACCTTCTTCTTGTAAGCAGCGACGATCGCATCGCAGACATAAGAGATGAATTCTTCCTGCGGAATATTCCGATCGCGTTCCAGTTCCTCTGCTGCCTCTAGAAGCTTGTCGCCTATCTTAATCATGTCAATTCCTCCATCGTTCTATTCAGTTGTATTTGTATTCAGTTTTTGTTTGGTTTGGGGGCCAGATCGGGCGCGTACAGACGTATCTGGGTGATTTGTTTGTGCTCCACGCTCACGTCTTCCAGTGTGCATGGTTCGCCCGGGTTCTTTTTGCTTTTGGCCGACTGTGAGGCAGTCGGCTTAGCGTGAGCAAATTTGACTTTGCCGTCGATCAAGCCAAGCAATATGGCAACGAAGTTATGACCGAGTTCGCCCATTTTCGTTTTCGTTTCTACCGTCACTTTCGCACCAGCGAAAATTTGAAATTCCCGCTCGGTTTTCAGAGCTCTATCGATGCCGGGACTTTGCACTTCCAGCAAATAAGCTCCCTGAATCAAGGGTTCGTCCGATGCCATTTGCTGATCGAGAACAGTCTCTAGACTGCGACTCATTTGTTCGCAGTCAGTATGGCTCACCGGTCGATCCGGGCGAAAGATTGTCACCTCCAGGGTCCGTCTTTTACCGAGCTGACCAAACTTCACGTCGACGACGAAAAGTCCGAATTGGTCAGCCACCGTTGTTGCCAGGGCAGTGAGCCCGGCAATTTGGCTTTCGATTTTCGAGCGGTTGTAATCCAAGCGCTCCGGAGCCTCCGCTGCGCTTGCTCTGCCCGTGCAGTGCAAACAAATACGAGAATGCCGTAAGCTACTTTTCATAGCCTACGACAACATCAGATTTCCTTATGGGCGTATGTTAACATGGACCGCTCTTTTCAAGCAAGGGTGGCATCTCTGCCCCTTGCCGGTACTGAGGCTGTGCAGCTTTGAATCATGGACATCACAATTGCCAACAATCAGCGCCAGGTCGTCATAGTCTTATCTGCTTACAGAAAGAAAGTGCTTGGCCTGGCTGAGTGTCTTTTTCAAAATTTAGAAAAGAGACCACCTGCGCATCTGCCCCTCAGTCAGATTCGGCGCTTGCACAAATCAGGTAGTCTCAGCGTTGCCCTGGTTTCCAGTCAAAAAATTCATGCTTTGAACAAGCAGTGGCGACAAAAAGACGCAGCCACAGACGTTCTATCGTTTCCGTTCGTGGTGGGCCAAGACCAGGCTCTAGATTTCGATTTGCTGAGCGCTGACTCGGCGATTGAAATCGGCGAAGTGATTATCTCGGCAGCCCGCGCTGCCAGTCAGGCAAAAGCTTACGGGCACAGTCTCGAGCGGGAGCTTGCTTTCTTGTTTGTGCATGGGCTCTTGCATGTTTTGGGCTTCGACCATATGAACAAGCACGATCAAAAAGAGATGTTCTCGCGGCAAGAAGAAATTCTGGTCCAGGCTGGATTTCCGAGGGATCAGAGGTAATTATTTTTCATGAAGCCTTGTGCACCTGATAACCTCGCGGATATGATCAAAGTAAGCGCTTTTGGAAAGTAGATCCTTGGCAGGGTCAGCGCATTGTCAAATGGCTAGGCAAGGATTGGTGGCAAATGGTCAGACCCGCGATTAAATTCGATGAAACCGATGTTTCAGCGAATATCGGCATATTGAGTGACATGGAGCGGGCGACGCTAACCGCTCAAACGACCCAGAAATATGCCGCCGAACTGGAAAATCTTTTGATTCCACTGGCCTGGAGAAAGAAAACAGAGGGCGCAAAAAATCTGGTCGAGTCTTTTTATCATGCTTTTCACGGCATGTGGATTGGCTTGCAGCAAGAGCGAAATTTGCGCATTCACTTCGCCCTCATGCCTGTCGTTGTGGCTCTGGGAGTGTGGCTGAAAGTCGACACCACCGGGTGGATTACGCTTGTTATCAGTATGGGCATGGTCGTCACGGCTGAATTTATGAATACCGCACTCGAACATCTAGTCGATATATCGACCGAAGGCAAATACCATCAATCGGCGCGTTATGCCAAAGACACAGCGGCATCGGCTGTGCTGTGTGCAGCTCTGACCGCTTGCGTCGCTGGGTGCATCGTGCTCGGTCCGCGCCTGGCAGCCCTCTGCCTGCGCTAGGGTAGGCACCACATTCAGTACCGCCGGCTGAGTCATGCCGGAAATTTTGAAGCGGAAAACCTGGCGCGGTCTGTCTTGGCAACTTGGCGTGATCGCGACCATCTTTGCGAACGCTAGCCCCGTGGGCTTCTTCAGGTATTGCGTGGGACTATTCCCATTGACAGTGTGAGTAAAACAGCATATCTATGAGGGACAGCGTCAGTTGAACGCGCGACGAGTCACAGGAATCATATCAATGGCCTTCGAAGGAAATTGGACAGGAACTAACGGTCAACCTCTCCCGAATCAATCGGGACTGACTGTCGATCAAGTTTATGCCGGCGATCCCCGCACTGGACGCACCACGCCTGTTTCGATGGATGGCAGAACGGTCAACGTCAGTGGCGATCTCTATATAAACGGGAGCGGACCAACGGTGCAGCAGACCGATGCCAGCTATGTCGGCAACTCGGGCAATATGCAGACATTGCAACAACAGAATCTTTATTTGCAACGCAGACTCGAACAAGAAGAGTTACAGTTGCGGCAGATGCAAGCTCGCTTGCAAGGCGGCGTCGGAGCGCAGGCATGGCAAGATCCAAATCTGGCGATCAGGTATCCCAATCAACAATTCGTTAATCCAAACGCGCAATTCGTCGATCCCAATTTGCAATTCAGAAACCCGAACCTTCAGCCTGGTGCTATGGGTAATTTGGTCCAGAATCAGTGGGGGCAATGGCTGCCCGCCTCGGAGCTAGCAGTTCTGCAAGCCGAAGGCGCCAACGGTGGCTTGAACTGGCAAAATATCGGACTCAATGCCAGAGTCGGCGGCAACTATCTGAGCGCTAACCTCAACCCTGGCTACTTTGGTGCCAATGCGAATCCGAATTATTTGACCCAGAATCCTGCCCTGTACAATCCCAATCTGAACGCTGCTTATTTGAACGGCGCCAACCCTGGCTATAGCGGCATGCAGGGCGGTCAAAATCAGTCATATTCTTATTGGTTGTGGCAACAACGACAAGCGCAGATCAGACAACAACAAATACAGCAAGCCGAACTCCAGCAACAGCAGCTCAATTATTCAACTTATTATGCCGGGAATAATTTGAGTGTGCCGGGCTATTATCGCCAGCCGGCTTTAACCATTGGTAATCAGAATTTCCAGTTAGGCGTCGGCTAATCTTATTGCCTTCAGATCTTCTCGTAAAATATAACTTGCTTGCCTGATTCGGCTTCTGTCGCCGTTTTTACCGTCACACCGAAGACTTGTTCGAGCAACTGTGCTTGCAGAATTTTGTCCGATTGATCGAGGCCGGCGACAATGCTGGGAGCGCTATCGACTGATTGCAGCAATAGTATGCGGTCAGCTAATTGCTTGATCAAATTCAAGTCATGCAAGACGAGGACGATGCCAATTTTCTTCAGCCTCAGATTTTTGAGCAATTCCATCAATTCGAGTTGATGTTTGAAGTCGAGAAAGGACGTGGGTTCGTCCAGGAGCATGAAGAGCGGTTCTTGGGCGAGAGCGGTGGCGATTGCGGCGCGCTGACGTTCGCCGCCGGACAGATTGCTTACGTATTTGTTTTGCAGCTTCTCCAACCCGGTCACATTCAGGGCATAATCGATTGCCTCTCGATCCCTGGCCGACTCGGACCATTGCCACCAATTTTGGTGTGGGTTACGCCCGAGAGAGACGACTTCGAGAACGGTCAACTGCACATTGGCATCGGCAAATTGACCGACGTAAGCGACTTTTGCCGCGAAATCTGCCGGCGGCATGTGCCAGATATCGTTCTCGCCGAGCTTGACGCGCCCAGACACAGGGCGAGTTTGACGAGCCAGTGTTTTGACCAGAGTGGATTTGCCGGCTCCGTTGGGACCGGCAATAGCCAGAACTTCACCGGGCTGCAAGGTGAGGGCGATCTCTTTGGCCACGATTTGGTTTTCGAATCCGACACTGAGATTCTCAGCCACTAATTTCAAGTCAAGCCCATTTTCTGGACGATTTTCGAGGAAATTCTCGATGTTCATCAGTAACTCATGTCCTTGTGCGAATAGACGAGCCAGAGAAAGAACGGACCGCCGGCAACCGCCAGCAACGTACCGAGGGGAAGTTCCTGACCTTGAGCCATTGTGCGCGCTGCCAGGTCACTGACCATGACCATGATCGCCCCGACAACGGCCGCGCAGATAAGGTGCAAACGTTCGTCTCGGCCAAATAATTTACGGGTGAGATGTGGCGCAATCAAGCCGACGAAACCGACTAATCCACTTATGCTCACCGCCGACGCACAGAGAAGAACTGCGGCAGCCAATAGACACCATTGAGTGGTGGCGACATTGACGCCCAGCGCCTGGGCTGATTCTGGACCGAGCGACAAGAGCCGCATTTGTTTGCTCAAAACAAGACTGGCGGTGATACCAAATACAGTGCAGGGCAAAACTGGTGTCAGATCGGTCCATGTCTTGCCGGCGATGCCGCCGCCCAACCAAAAGAAAATGCCCTGCGCCTGAGCTAAATTGGGGCTGGTTGTGAGGAGCAGGCTGATCACTCCGCCACATACGGCAGAGATGCCGACGCCGGCTAAAAGCAGTCGCGTCACTGACAGCCCA
>CAJCHQ010000300.1 GCA_903970295.1 Bryobacterales bacterium | reverse complement strand
CACTTTCTTGTGCTGAGCAGTGCCACGTCTTTCTTTCTCGAGCAGGCTGAGAGAGAAAGCGACATCTTTCAGGCTCTGTTTGGGATTTTTCTCCAGATAGAGCGAAACTTTTTCCAGTGCCGTTTTCAGCTCTGCACTTGTCGATGCCGTAAACAGACAGACTTCGTCCAGCCATTCATCAAGATGATTGCTGCGAGTACTTTCGTTAGCGTCCGGAAATTCTTCCAGAACAGCGTGGGCATTGACGCCGCCGAAACCAAAGGCGCTGACTGCTCCGCGTCGAGGGGGCTGTGAACTTTTCAATTTGAGAGCCAGTTCCGATTCGACTCCGGCGTGCACTTGGGGGTGCACCCACACATAGGAGCGAGAATTGACATAGCAAGGAGAATGTTGCCAATCGATTTGTTGATTTGGCACCTGCACGTTGAGTGTAGCCGGTAAGACTTTCTGGTAGAGAGAGAGCGCTACTTTGATCAAACCGGCGATACCACTGGCTGCCTGCGCGTGCCCGATATTCGATTTGACCGAACCGATCGCGCACCACTGGTGGTGAGGGGTACCGGGTTGGAAAACTTTTTGTACGGCGTTGAGTTCGGCTACATCGCCAGTCGGTGTGCCTGTGCCATGAGCCTCTAAAAGTTGCACCGTATGCGGTGAAATTTCCGCCATCGCATAGGCTCGCTGCATGGCTAAAGCCTCGCCTTCGAAAGAAGGTGCCAACATGCTCGTGCCCTGACCGTCGCTGGACGAACCGACACCTTTGATCAAGGCGTATATTCTGTCTTTGTCTTGTAGAGCGTCTTTCAACCGTTTGAGCACGACCATACCTAAACCCTCACCGAGTAAGGTGCCGTCCGCTTCATTGTCGAATGGTCTGATCGTTTGCTTGCGCGATAGCGCTCCCAGGCCGCTGAACATCTGATAAAAGACTGGAAAAGAGTTGATATGCACGCCCCCGGCGAGGGCTAGATCGCACATGCCTGATTGCAGATCGCGCACAGCAATTTCGACTGCAATCAAAGAGGATGCGCAGGCTGAATCGAGAATCAGGCTGCGACCTTTGAAACCGAGGCGACCGGCAATTCGTCCGGCTAAAATGTTGGGCATGACGCCGGGAATCGTGTCCGAATTGCAGGTGCGCAGTGATTTGTCTAAAGCCTGAGCCAGTGTTTGCAGCTCTGCCTGGCTTAACTCCGGGTGCAGTGCTCGCACGACATCGACCATTTGTTCGACTGTGGTGCCATGTTGAATCATGTTCATACTGCCGCCACCCGGCGCAGACGTACGGCCCAAAATCACTTCTGCCCTTTCGCCGTTGAATGACTGCCGTGCGTAACCAGCGTCGGCCAGGGCTTCAGTCGCTACCTTCAGCGCTAGCAATTGATCGGGATCGATGCCCCCTACCGCATTGGGCATGACGCCGAAATTGAGCGGATCGAAATCGGCCAGTTCGCTGACGAAGCCGCCTTTTTTACAATACGCTTTGCTGAAAGTGGTGCTTTCCGGATCGTAATAGCGAGCCGAATCCCATTCGAGCGCAGATACGTCTCTCAAGCAGTCGACACCCCGGACGATGTTTTTCCAAAATGAGCCAAGATCAGGCGCTTCGGGGAACAAGCAAGACATGCCAATGATGGCGATGTCGTTGTCCGGCCGCTTCATCTAGTCGTACCGCTAGGACTGGCCTGATTGGCCAGGCGATTCAATGATTTACTGCCGACGCCGCCCAATCCCTCGATCAGCAAAGCGAGTTTGCCCTCTTCTGTGTAAAGAGCGACATTGCAGGTCAAATCTGTCGCTGTTGTTGATGGATCCATAAAGCAGCGGGCGTAGAATTTCTTCGCGGCTCGTTCCGGGAACAGATGCAGTTTGCGGAAGCCTGTCGGTAAAGCTGTGATTTCCAGAAATTGTCTGGCCCAGACACCAGCCAATTGCATGGCGCTATCCAGCAAAATCGGGTCGATTGCCCAGGTTTGTGCTCCGGCATTGGCCAGGCAGTTTTCCGGTTCTGAAGCAGTCAGTCGACCGGCAATGCCATCAGTGCCAATCGCATCGATTGAATGGATGTGCTGGAACAAAGGACCGTGGAAGAGCCAATTGCCGTAGACGTTTTCGATCGCCGGCACCGTATCTAGTGGCTCTGCAAATTCTTTCAAGCTTTCCCAGGTCGCTGTGGCAGGCACCAGACTGGGCAGGTCTCTGTCGCTATGTTTGCCATTTTTGCCGGTCTGGGCTCCAATTGCAGTCAGTTCGAAAATCGCTTTGAAATTAACCCGCTTCTTCGGCAACATCGTGCACATAGCGGCACTCACCTGCAGTCCGGCTTCGCCTCGGCTATGCTCGACTACATCGATTGTCACTTGTTTCGAGTTCGTCTCGAAGACGATGCCGGATGGAATGTCGAGATTGTGTACGCGTTTGATTTCCCAATCAGGATAGGACGATTTCACGGCTTCGGCCATCAACTCCAGCGAGAAAGCCATGGGCATGACCGGCACGCTATCGAATGTGTGGTCTTTGAGGTAGAGGTCGACGGCGGGGGTCAGTGTCAGTTGGAACTCGAAATCGCCCCCTGCGATCGCTTGGGTCTGGGCTGCATGCATACGTGCACCAGCAGGTGTTGGCGCTCCGTGCTGTTTGAGCAATTCGGCGACGAGAAGCACTTCGGCGTTCTCTTTTTTGCCTGATCTCAACTCGGCGAGAAATGCGCTGCGCCCGTCTTCAGGAGCGATCATCGCCCAACCGTAGCGAGCGAAAATACTTTCCAGCTCAGGGTTGGCCATGCCACCCTTCCAGGGACCCCACATGAGCGAAGCCACGCGCCCGGCGGTTTTGGCATTGAGTTCGACCGCTAATTTGTTCACCACTTCGTTCGCCGCGACGTAGTCAGTCTGTCCGGCATTGCCGGTTCGGCCCACGACGGAGGAGAAGAGGAATAAAAATTTCAACTCTGTCAGTCGCAGACATTTGCTCAACGTGAAAGCGCTTTTGACCTTGGTCTGGTAGACGCGTTCGTATGATTCGAGACTTTTTTGTTTGACGAATCCATCTTCGATGATGCCGGCACCGTGAATGACGCCATCGATTTTGCCGTATTTCTCGTAGATGTCGGCAATCACTTTTGCGAACGCGTCGTGATCGCGAACATCGACTGATTTGTAGACGACCCGAGCGCCAAACTTTTCTAGTCTGGTCAAATTTTCCCGAATCTCACGATCGCGCACCAGCTTTTGATAAATCTGTTCGACGATGACGATAGAGAGCGGCCGCTCTGCGCGCTTCAAGTCTTCCATAATTGCCGCTTTCAGTTCTTTCGGAGTGGAGAGACCACTGGTGTGTGCTGCTTCTTCGGCAATTGGTTGCTCGGCTCGACCAACCAGAATCAGGGTCGGCTTGTATTCGCTTGCCAGTGAAGCGGCAATCTCTGCTGTGATACCACGGGCGCCACCGGTGATCAGTATCACTGACTGCTGATCGACGGCGCCAGTTTGACGAGTATCTTGTTCGGAGAGCGGTGCGTAGACGACGTCCATCCCTACACGTTTGGCGCCCTGATGACCAATCTCGACTCGGCTCTCACGATTAGCAATTTCAGTAGTAATCGCTGCCGCCATTGCGCGGTCGTCGGCATTGAACTCGAAATCGAGTGCTTTGCACGCCACTCCAGGCCATTCTTTCGCGATCGATTTGACAAAGCCGGCTAAGGCGGCCTGAGTCGGGGTCGACTTGGACAAATCTTTGCCGATCAGGGCTCCGGACCCGAAGTGACCTCCTAATCGAGAAATTGTTATCAGGCTGGGCTCCGTTCCAGAAGGGCTGGTTGTGAACTCGTTTTCCAGAGATTTCGCCAGGACGAAAAGACTGCGAACCGACAAGCTATCGTCGGATTCTTTCTCATCGACTCCGAGACAATGCACCAGTCCTTGGATAGACCCGTGCTCTTTTTTGATTTGGCTGATCACTGAAGAGACTTGTGCTTGATCGAGCAGATCGGCAACGAATGCCTGCTCCCTGACTGCGACTTTGGCACCATGCTCAAGCGTGACTGCTTTAGCTCCGAGATTTTGCAGCTCGCTGGCCAGCGCTTTAGCCGCAGATCCGCCCGCTGTCGTCAATAGGAATGTGCCTGTCATGGCAGTCGGGGCAACGACCGCAGGCAAATCAGTAAAGGTGACAAGCGCGCGCTTCATCTCACTTGGCGGCGTGATCTTTTGTCCGAGCGCGGCGGCAATATCAGCCAACGATTGACCGTTTTTGCCCTTGCCGTTGCCATGCGCATGGCCATTTCCATTTCCGTTCCCATGACCATTGCTGTCGTCATGACCGAGGCTCAATTCGGCCAATTGAGGTTGTTTGCCGTTACCGTTGTGTCCGTTGCCATTTCCATGGCCATTGCCATTTCCTGTGCCGTAGGCTTCGTGCGCTACTTCGACTTCGCTCACTATTTGATCGGCTGGGCTTGGCTCCTTTTGAATCCAGGTGATGATGCCCTGCAGAGTTTTGGTACCTGCCAATTCCTCGATGCCACCTTCGAGCTGAGCCTGTTTGGCCGGTGGTAGAAGCTTGCGGAAGCTGTTCAGAATTTCCACACGCTTGATCGAATCGATGCCCAGATCTGCTTCCAAATCCAGTGTCGGATCGAGCATCTCGGGCGGATATCCGGTGCGCTGACTGACTATCTCTAAAAGAGAGGTGACCAGGTCATCGGCACTGTATTCGGCATCACTGGCGGTAGCGAGCGCTCTTGTTGCCTCAGCCGACTCGTTCGATTCGCCGGTGCGGTTGGCAGATTCAGTGCTCTGGGCCGTCGCTACTACTGAGGTTTGAACTGTCGCCGGGGTAGACTGTTTGACGTTATTGGAAGCGTTCTCCGATGCCTGGTTCCACTCGTTCGATCCCGCCGGTTGAGCCTGGAATGCTGACTGAGCGGGTACAGCAAATGACTGCGGCTGCCCGTATTGATTGAACTGCTGAGGCGCAGACATTGGTACTGGTCCAGGCATTTGTTGCATTTGCATCGGCATTGGCGGTCTGCCATAACCGTTACCGTTACGCGTTTGCAAATAACTGAGCATCACTTGTTGCTGCGTGATCATGAAGTTATTGGTCATCTGCAGCATCGTCTGCTGGAAATGCATCATCACTTGGTCGGCATTATTTGCCCGCGCCATGTTGTTGGCATCGAAAGCACCAGAAGCTATGAACTGAGGCGACGCCAACAGCTGCTGATTGATCCGAGCCGGCTGCTGTTGGTTGAACTGCGCCTGTGCGTATTGAGCCTGCACGTATTGCGGCGACGCTTGCTGCACTGGCGGCAGCGCCCTCTGGTTAACGTCAACCGTGGAGGCGGGCTCCCATGATTTCGATGATCTGCCAGCGTTTGGCTGATGTCCGTTGTTACCGTTGTTGTTTAGGGCGGGCGTACCCTGGGGATTCGATTCTTTCAAAATAGGTGTCTTCGTCTCTGTCATTTGCAAACGCTGGGCTGTTTTTTCTTGGTCCGTGTTCTTCGTGATCATATTTGATTGAGCGGTTGGAGCTTTCGCTGGCGCCTGTGTTGGGGGCAATAAGGGAGGAATATTAGTTTTAGTCGTGGCGGCTGGAGCCGCAATTTTTGAATCCACTCTGGTGATGGCCACACTGTTGACGGTATACAGCAATTTGGCGCGAGCCGGGTTCGGCGCTTTCACTTGTGGCAAAGCACCCAATGCCAGTCGTTCATCATGGCGATTTCTATAAAGAATGCCCGGGTCGACGGCAATGCCGGCGGCTGCCAGCTGCGCCAGAGTATGCAGCAATTGCACGATGCCGTGGCGACCGCTGCGATCGGTCGAGATCGCAATGAACTCTCGCGACGCATCTTTTTTCAGAATCGAATCGACTAACCCGGTCAGGACCGCACCAGGACCAACTTCTATGAAGAGCCTGGCGCCGTGGGCATACATATTCTCGATCTCTTGCACGAAATCGACGGGAGCGACAATGTGTTCGCTCAATTTTTGAGCAATATGACTGGGCGATGGCGGATACGTATTGCCGTCAGTGTTCGAGTAAACCGGGATTTGCGCGGCTTTGATGTCCAGCTCGTCGAGGGCTGCTTTCAGTGGCTCCTGGGCATGTCCCATGTGCGATGAATGGAAAGCTTGAGAGACCGGAATTACACGCGCCGCCATGCCATGTTCTTTGCAGACCGAAACGGCGTTGTCGATGTTCGTTTGTTCACCGGAAATGACGCATTGCGATGGCGAGTTGATATTAGCCACTGTGACGCCGGACAGACGGTCGAGTATTTTTCTGACTTGATTGGCATCGCTGGCCACAGCAGCCATCGAACCAGTGCCGGCACCTGTTTTTTCGGCTAACAAGCGACCGCGAGTTTCGGAAATTCTCAAAAGATCTTCTTCAGAGAAAGCCCCTGCCGCACACAATGCCACGTATTCGCCGTAACTATGACCGGCAGCCATGTCCGCTTTCACATTCAATGACTTGAGCAAATTGAGCATCGAGAGGCAGGCCGCTCCCACTGCCGGCTGGGCGATGTGGGTGTTGGTCAAGTCTTTCAATTGCTTGGCGCGTTCGGCATCGGTGAAAGCCGGTTGCGGGAAGATGTAATCAGTCAGTGGTTTCTCCAATTTATTGGAGAGGACGCGACTGGTACGTTCGAAGGTCGAGCGCACTTCCGGGAAGATAAGTGACAGATCGCGCAGCATATCGACTTGCTGCGATCCTTGGCCGGGGAAGAGGAAAGCGACTTTGTTTTTGTCTGTGTTCGCCGTTTCGTAGAAATAGATGCCGCGCGGATCCTTTATTTCTTTGCGAGTGTTGTCTAGCAAATCGCTTTTCGCGCGCGACAATTTCTCT